>NZ_JABERD010000064.1 GCF_013044505.1 Streptomyces sp. S3(2020)
AGATGGGTATAAGAGCCAGGCGGCATCGTGCGGGTCGACCGCGGTGCGCGCCAAGGGTTTTCGCCCCCGCCGCCCCTACGGGCTGCGCCCCCAGACGGGCTGAAGAGCTCAAGAGCGCCTACCCCCGCGTCAGCGACAGCAACTCCCGGGCCGGTCCCACCGGTCGGTGTCCCGTGGGCCAGACCGCCCGTAGGTCCCGGGCCAGCGAGACGCCCTCCACCGGTACCCGGACCAGCCTCCGCATCGCCAGTTCCTCCCCCACCGCCAGTTCGCTCAGGACCGCCGGGCCCGCCCCGCTCACCGCCGCCGCCTTGACCGCGGTCGTCGAGGACAGCTCGATCAGCGGCCTCGCCAGACCGCCCAGCGCCGCGTCCAGCACCTGCCGGGTACCCGAGCCCTCCTCGCGGAGGATCAACGGGGTCGCCGCCAACTCGTCGGCCGCCAGGGCCCGTCGGCGGCGCGCCCAGGGGTGGGCCGGGGCCGTCACCACGATCAGGTGGTCATGGGCGATCACGACCGAGTCGAGGCCCGTCGGCACGGTGAGGCCCTCCACGAACCCCAGGTCCGCCTCGTCCGCGAGCAGCCGGGACGCCACCGCCGCCGAGTTGCCGGCCAGCAACGACACCGCCGTGTCCGGACGCTGGGCGCGCAACGCCAGCAGCCAGCCCGGCAGCAGATACTCCGCGATCGTCATGCTCGCCGCCACCCGCAGCCGCGAGTCCCGCCGGTCCCGCAGCGCCTGCGCCCCCACGTCGAACGCCTCCGCCGCCTCCACGATCCGCCGCGCCCAGTCCGTCACCAGCGCACCCGCGTCCGTGAGACGGGAGCCGCGCGGCGAGCGGTCCACCAGCGCCACGCCCAGCTGACGTTCCATCGAGCGGATGCGACTGCTGGCCGCCGGCTGGGTGATGCCGATCTCCCGCGCAGCCGCACCCAGGCTGCCGAGCCGGGCCACCGCCAGGAGCAGTTCCAGCGCCCCCAGGTCGGGGACGCGGTGCGCCAGCATGCCACCGGGGGTCGAGGGAGAGCCCTCCCGCTCACTGCTCATAAATCCAGTTTATGTCCTCATAGAGGCGTCGTCCCTGGTGGCCGCCGCACCACCGCGCGATCGTCGAATCATGGTCACCGCAGCCCAGCCCCTTCTCCCCCGTGCCACCGCACGTCCCGCGCGCGCCATCGCCGTCCGTCACCTCGGACCCAACTGGTACGCCACCGTCATGGGCACCGCCGTCGTCGCCACCGCCGGAGCCGGACTGCCGGTCTCCGTTCCCGGTCTGCGCACCGCCCTCACCGGCGTCTGGGCGCTCTCCCTCGCCCTCCTCCTCGTCCTGCTGTGCGCCCGCGCCCTGCACTGGACCCACCATCGGGACCAGGCGCGCGCCCATCTCCTCGACCCGGCCATGGCGCCCTTCTACGGCTGCCTCTCCATGGCCCTGCTCGCCGTCGGCGGCGGCGCCCTCACGGTCGGCTCCGACTGGATCGGCACGCGGGCCGCGGTCGCTCTGGACGCCGTGCTGTTCACCGCCGGCACGGCCGTCGGACTCACCGCGGCCGTCGCCGTCCCGTACCTCATGGCCGTACGCCATCGGGTCGAGCCGTCACAGGCCACGCCCGTGTGGCTGCTGCCGCTCGTCGCGCCCATGGTGTCGGCGGCGCTCGGACCGCTGCTCGTGCCCCATCTCCCGGCCGGGCAGGCGCGGGAGACCCTGCTGCTCGCGTGTGTGGCGATGTTCGGGATCAGCCTGCTCGCGACGCTGCTCATGCTGCCGCTCGTCTTCGGGCGGATCGTCACGGGCGGCCCGCTGCCCCTCGCCCTCACCCCGACCCTGTTCCTCGTGCTGGGCCCGCTGGGCCAGTCCACGACCGCCGTCAACCACTTCGCGGACATCGCGCCCGGTGTCGTACCCGCGCCCTACAGCGGAGGCTTCGGCGTCCTCGCCGTTCTCTACGGCGTGCCCGTGACGGGGTTCGCGCTGCTGTGGTTCGCGCTCGCCACCGCGCATGTCCTGCGGGCCCGGCGGGCGGGCATGGGGTTCGCGATGACGTGGTGGGCCTTCACCTTCCCGGTCGGTACCTGTGTCACCGGCGCGGAGGGGCTGGCCCGGCACACCGGACTCCTCGCCTTCCAGTGGCTCGCCGTCGCGCTGTACGTCGTCCTCGTCGCCGCCTGGGCCACCGCCGCCCTGCACACCGCGCGCGGGCTGCTCAGCGGTGCGCTGCTCGCAGGGCCTTCGTCAGCAGCCCTGGCGCCTCGGTGAGGGACGGGCCGTACCAGGTGAGGTGCCTGCCGCTGACCAGGGCGCAGGGCAGGCCGGGGAACGCGTCCGGGCCGTCGTCCGGGGTGAAGCGGTAGGGCTCGTCCGGGAGGACGACGACGTCCGGTGCGGCCGCGTTCAGGTCGTCGACCGGGATCCGCGGATAGCGCTCGGGGTGCGTCGCGTGCACGTGGTCCACGCCCAGGCGCGCCAGCACGTCCCCTGCGAAGGTGTCGCGCCCCAGCACCATCCAGGGGCGGCGCCAGATCGGCACCACGGCCGTCGTCCGGTACGAGGGTTCCGGCAGCGCCTGCCACGCCGACTCCGCCTCGTCCAGCCAGCGCGGGCGGGTCCGCGCGCCGCAGGCCTCCAGTACGCGGGCCAGTTCCCCGAAGGCCTGCGGGATGTCCCGTACCTCCGTCACCAGGACCTCGGCGCCCGCCTCGCGCAGAGCGGCGAGGTCCGGTTCGCGGTTCTCCTCCTCGTTGGCGACGACGAGGTCGGGGGCGAGGGTGAGGATGCGGTCGAGCCCGGGGTTCTTGGTGCCGCCCACGCGCGTGACGTCGAGGTCGGCCGGGTGGGTGCACCAGTCCGTGGCACCGACCAGGGCGCCGGGGACGGTACGGGCCACCGCCTCCGTGAGGGACGGGACCAGGGAGACGACCCTCACGCGCGTGGCCGGTCCCGGACCGCCTCGATGTGCTCGGCCACGGCGACGACCACGACCCGGGTCTCGGGCACGGTGGCCCGCCACCGGTGCCGTACGCCACCGGTGAGGTAGAGCGTGTCGCCGCGGCCGAGCCGGTACGCCCGGCCCTCCGCCTCGATCTCCACCGCGCCGTCGGCGACGTACATCAACTGGTCGTTGCGGAACTGGAATTCACGGCCGGCGTCATGGTCGCCGGTGAACTCCTGGGCGTGCATCTGATGGTGACCGCGCACCAGGGAACGCGCCCGGGAGCGGCACTCCGGATCGGTGTCGTCGGCGCGGACGACGTCGACGCTGCACGCCGGGTCGGCGGCGGCGAGGAGTTCCACGGCGGTGGTGCGCAGGGCGTCGGCGACCTTCTCCAGGGAGCTCTGGCTGGGCCGTGCCCGCTCGTTCTCGATCTGGCTGAGGAACGGCACCGACAGGCCGCTGCGTTCGGCCACGACGGCGAGGGTGAGCTCCAGCGCACGGCGTCGTCGCCTGACGGCCGCGCCGACCCGCAAGGGTTGTTCTTTGTGGTCGCCCATCGCTCCGGCTCCCTCCTTCGCTCGTCGGTCCGTTCACACTCTCTGATGAGTTGTCTGCACCCTACGCATGTTCGGCAAACCGTTTCATGCGCCCGTCACATTGCCGTAAACCGCGCGAGGGCCATCTCGCCAACTCCGGCCAGTAGATCAGCTCCCCCACCGCCCCGTGCGGGGTTTCCCCCGTCAGGACGAACCAGCTGACGACGACCGCCCCCTGAGGCTCAGGGGGCGGCATAGCTCTATGTGGTTGTCCGGATCCTTCTCATGGATCGCGTACGTCGACGGGCCGCTTCGCCTCGGCGGGGGTGGCGGTGTCCTAGACCGGTGCGAGCTTGTCGAGGAGTCCGGGGTTGGCCTTCAGCCAGGTGCGTACGGCGTCCTGCTGCCTGCCCTTGCCCGCCTTGTTGATCTCGGCTTCCAGACCGGTGAGCTGCTTCTCGCTCATCGTGAAGTCCTTCAGCCACTTGGCGACGACCGGGTTGTCGTCGGCGAAGCCCTCGCGGGCCACCGTGTGCACCCCGTCGCCCTTGCCCCAGGCGCCCTTCGGGTCCTTGAGCTTCTTGAGCTCGTAGTCGCTGTACGCCCAGTGCGGCGACCAGAGCGTGACGACGACCGGCTCCTGCTTGCTGTACGCCCGCTTCAGCTCGGCCAGCATCGCCGGCGTGGAGCTGTCGACGACCTCGTACTCCTTGTCGAGGCCGTACTCCGCCAGGACCTTGCTCTTGAGCAGGCCCATCATTCCGGCACTGGACTCGATCCCGGTGATCTTCCCGCCGAACTCGGTGGACCGGCCCTTGAGGTCGGCCAGGGAGTCGATGCCCTTCATGTACGCGGGGACGCTCAGTTCCAGGGAGGTCGGGCCGTACCAGGAGCCGAGGTCGTCCAACTGGTCGCCGTACTTCTTCCAGTACTCGGCGTGGGTGGTCGGCAGCCAGGCGTCGGTCTGGAAGTCGATGTTGCCGGAGGCCAGGGAGGTGTAGAGCGGGCCGGCGTCGAGCTGCTCGGCTTCCACCTCGAAGCCGCGTTCCTCCAGGAGCTCCTTCCAGAGGAAGGTGGAGGCGACGCCCTCGTCCCAGGGGATGTAGCCGATGCTGACCTTCTCGCCCTGGCCGACGTTCTCGCCGACCGGGGTGGCGCTGTCGTCCTCGGCACCGAACATCCCCATGCCGCCCGCGACGAGGGCGAGGACCACCACGCCGATGACGGCGACCTGCGGACGGGGGCGGTAGGACCGGAACCTCAGGCCCTGTGCGGCACGCGCCTTGGCGGCGGCGCGGCGGCCCAGCGGGGAGACCTGGGCGCCCAGGGCGCCGGTCATACGGTCGAGGTAGATCGCGAGGATCACGATGGCGACGCCCGCCTCGGAGCCGAGGCCCACGTCGAGCTGTCCGATGGCCTCGTTGACACGGCCGCCGAGGCCGCCGGTGCCGACCATGCCGGCGATCGCGGCCATCGACAGGCCGAGCATGATGACCTGGTTGACGCCGGCCATGACGGTGGGCAGGGCGAGCGGGAGCTGGACCCGCAGCAGGGTGTCCCTGGGAGTCGTGCCGAACGCCTCGGCCGCCTCGACCAGTTCCTTGTCGACCTGGCGGATGCCCAGCTCGGTCATGCGCACTCCGGGGGCGAGCGCGAAGATCAGGGTGGCGACGATGCCCGCGGAGGCGCCGGTGCCGAAGAAGAGGATCGCCGGGATGAGGTAGATCATCGCGGGCAGCGTCTGCATGAAGTCCAGGACCGGCCGGACCAGTGCGCTGACCCGGTCGGAGCGGGCCGCCCAGATGCCGACGGGCACGGAGATCACCAGGGCGATGATCGTGGCGACGAGGACCAGCGAGAGGGTCACCATCGCGTCTTCCCACAGTTCCAGGGAGTCGATGAAGGCGAACCCCGCGAAGGTGAGGACTCCGGCCGTGGTGCCGCGCAGCCAGAAGGCGACGATGGCGAAGATGCCCGCGAGGAGCAGTGGTCGGGGCGCCTGGAGGACGGCGTCGATACCGTCGTAGGCGCCGGTGAAGACGGTCTTGAGGAAGTCGAAGAGCCAGGCCATGTGGCCGAGCAGCCAGTCGACCGCGTCGTTGACCCAGTCGCCGAGCGGGATCCTAGGCATGCGCGGCCTCCGCCTCGCCGAGGAAGGCGATCAGGCGCCTGCTCGGGACCACTCCGACGAGTTTCCGTTGCTCGTCCAGCACCGCCACGGGGTGGGTCGACCGGGCGCTGATCGCGCAGAGTTCGGTGAACGGCGTGTCGGGCGTCGCGGTCTCGCAGCCGCTCGCACAGCCGCAGTCGGCCTCGACGCCGCGGACGTCGGTGTCCATGACGGCGGAGGCCGTCAGCACCCGCGCGCGGTCGACGTCCTTGGTGAAGGAGGCCACGTAGTCGTCCGCGGGCCGCACGAGGATGTCCTCGGCGGTGCCGGTCTGGACGATGCGTCCGTCGCGCATGACGGCGATGCGGTCGCCCAGGCGCATGGCCTCGTTGAGGTCGTGGGTGATGAAGACGATGGTCTTCTTCAGGGTCTTCTGGAGCTCCAGGAGCTGGTCCTGCATGTCGCGGCGGATCAGCGGGTCCAGGGCGCTGAAGGACTCGTCCATGAGGAGCAGGTCGGCATCGGTGGCGAGGGCGCGGGCCAGGCCGACGCGCTGCTGCATGCCGCCGGAGAGCTCGTCGGGCCAGGACTTCTCCCAGCCGGTCAGCCCGCACAGGGCCAGGGCCTCGGTGGCACGCCGGTCGCGCTCGGCGCGGGGAACGCCCTGCACGGCGAGGCCGTAGGCGGCGTTCTCCAGGACGCTGCGGTGCGGGAAGAGCGCGAAGTGCTGGAAGACCATGCTGATCTTCGTCGCCCGGACCGCGCGCAGCTCACGGTCGCCGAGGGCGGTCAGGTCCTGCCCGTCGAAGCGGACGTGTCCTGCGGTGGGTTCGAGGAGGCCGTTGAGCATGCGCAGCAACGTGGACTTGCCGGATCCGGACAGTCCCATGACGACGAAGATCTGGCCGGGCTCCACGGTGAAGGAGGCGTCGACGACCGCGGCGGTGGTGCCGTCGGCGCGCAGCTCCTCCCGGTCGGCTCCATCGCGCAGTCTCTCCACTGCCTCACTCGGTCGTCTGCCGAACACCTTGTAGAGATGTTCGGCTTCCAGGCTGGCTGACACACGTACCTCTTGGCTCGGGAACAGGGGCGGAAGACGGCCGCAGACAGTTGAACGAGCAACCGGTGCCGCTCCGATCAGCCGCGCCTGCCCCTGCCTTCATGGCGCAAACACCCGCGTGGCCCAGTTCACAGGGTTGTCGGCGCCGTACGGCATGATGCGAGGCGTGACCGGACGACTGATGCTCCTCGACACCGCCTCCCTCTACTTCCGCGCCTACTTCGGCGTCCCGGAGTCCGTGAAGGCCCCGGACGGCACGCCGGTGAACGCCGTGCGCGGGCTGCTGGAATTCATCGACCGCCTGGTCAAGGACCACCATCCCGACGAGCTGGTGGCCTGCATGGACGCCGACTGGCGTCCGCAGTGGCGGGTCGACCTGATCCCCTCCTACAAGGCGCACCGCGTCGCCGAGGAGCGCGAGGCGGGGCCGGACGAGGAGGAGGTGCCGGACACGCTCTCGCCGCAGGTCCCGGTCATCGAGGAGGTCCTCGACGCGCTCGGCATCGCGCGCGTGGGCGTGGCGGGGTACGAGGCGGACGACGTGATCGGCACGTTCACCGCGCGAGCGAAGGGCCCGGTCGACATCGTCACCGGCGACCGCGACCTGTACCAGCTGGTGGACGACGGACGCGGGGTGCGGGTGCTGTACCCGCTCAAGGGCGTGGGCACCCTCCAGCTCACGGACGAGGCGTGGCTGCGCGAGAAGTACGGGGTGGACGGGAGGGGGTACGCGGATCTGGCGACGCTGCGCGGGGACCCGAGCGACGGTCTGCCGGGGGTGCCCGGCATCGGGGAGAAGACGGCGGCCAAGCTGCTGGCGGAGTTCGGCGACCTCGCCGGGATCATGGCGGCGGTCGACGACCCGAAGGCGAAGCTCACGCCCTCGCAGCGCAAGCGTCTTGACGAGTCCCGGCCCTATGTCGCGGTGGCGCCCAAGGTCGTGAAGGTCGCGGACGACGTGCCGCTCCCGGAGGTCGACACGGCGGTGCCGCGCGGCCCGCGCGACCCGGCGGCGGTGGAGCGGCTGGCGGCCCGCTGGGGGCTGGGCGGTTCCTTGCAGCGGCTGCTGACGACCCTGGCACCGTAAATCATGTTCTCTGCTGAGTGAATGAGCTTCTCTTCAGAGGGGATCGCCACTCTCCACAATGGCTTAATCTTGCCCTCATACAAGGGGTGTTAAGTAGGGGGGAGATGCTAACTTAGGTAAGCCTAAGCGAAAAGGCAGGGAGGCCGCCATGGCAGAACGACCGGGACGCAAGCCGCGGAAGCCGCATTCCGCTCAGGTCGTCCGCACCGAGCGGCTGACCCCACACATGCAGCGTGTGGTGCTCGGAGGTGAGGGGCTCGCCGACTTCGCGGCGGACACCTGCTCCGACCATTACGTGAAGCTGCTGTTCCCGGCCGGGGGTGCGATCTATCCGGAGCCCTTCGACATGGAGCGCATCCGCGAGGAGTTCCCGCGCGAGCAGTGGCCGGTGACGCGGACGTACACCGTGCGCCACTGGGATGCCGAACACCGTGAGCTGACCCTGGACTTCGTGGTCCACGGCGACGAGGGCCTCGCGGGACCCTGGGCGGCAAGCGTGCAGCCGGGCGAGACCGTGCGGTTCATGGGGCCCGGCGGTGCCTACACGCCCGATCCCGCCGCCGACTGGCATCTGCTCGTCGGCGACGAAAGCGCGCTGCCCGCGATCGCCCGCTCCCTGGAGGTGCTGTCCGACGGCGCCACGGCGCACGCCTTCATCGAGGTCTCCGGGCCCGAGGAGGAGCAGAAGATCGACTCCGATGTGGAGGTCGTCTGGCTGCACCGCGGGGACCGGCCGGTCGGCGAGGCGCTCACCGAGGCCGTGCGGACACTGGAGTTCCCGGCGGGCCGGGTGCACGCCTTCGTCCACGGCGAGGCGCACTTCGTGAAGCAGCTGCGGCATCTGCTGCGCGTCGAGCGCGAGATCCCGCGCGAGGACCTGTCGATCTCCGGGTACTGGCGGCTCGGTCACAACGAGGACGGCTGGCAGGCCTCGAAGCGGGACTGGAACGCGCGGATCGAGGCGGAGCAGGAGGGCACGCCCGCCTGACCCTTTCCCTTTTGGCAGATATGAATGTGGGAGGGCGCCTGAGCGCCCTCCCACACCGCTACACGGAGCGCTGGTACGACCGGAACGTGCGGATCGAGAGCCACACCGCCGCCACCGCCAGCGCGAGCAGCGCGCCACCCCGCAGGAGCACCGCGCTCCAGTCGGGGTGGCCGGACAGCGCCGAACGTCCCGCGACCATCGCCCAGTCGAGCGGGTTGAAGTCGGCGACGTGCCGCATCCAGCCGGGCATCTGGTCCGGTGCCATGAAGGCGCTGGACAGGAAGGTGAGCGGCAGCAGCAGGAACGTGTTGATCCCGATGATCGACTCCCGCTCCCGCACCAGCATGCCCAGCGCGTTGGACAGCGCCCCGAAGACGGTGCCGAGCAGCACCGAGGCGACGACCAGGACGGCGATCCCGGCGACCCCGCCCGGGTAGTCCGCCCCGCCCAGCAGCCCGAGCAGCACGATGATCACCGACTGCGCGGCGGTCACCAGGCCGTTGTTGACCACGTTGCCGTTCATCAGCGCCGCCCGGCTGACCGGCGTGGTCAGGAAGCGGTCCAGGGTGCCGCGCTGGATCTCGTCGAGCGTGGTCATCCCGGCCCACATGTTGGAGCTCAGCGCGCTCATCACGACCACGCCGGGGACGAGGTAGTCGAGGTACGAGGTGGTGCCGAAGCCGCCGAGTTCGACGACCTTCCGGAACAGGCTGCCGAACAGGAACAGCCAGATCACCGGCTGGATCAGGGTGATGACCGCATACGCGGGCTGCCGTACGAACACCATGAGTTGACGCTGCGTCATGTACCAGGTCTGGGAGACGGCGGTGCTCATCGGGCACCTCCCGCGAGCGCCGGCTCGTCGGCCTCGGAGTAGCGGCGGCCCGCGTAGCGCAGATACACGTCGTCGAGCGAGGGCCGGGCGACCGTCGCGGCGACGACGCCGACCCCGGCGCGCTCGAGTGCCCCCAGCAGTACGGGGACCGTGGCCCCTCCGTCGTCGGCGCGGACGCTGACGCGGTGCCCGTCGACCAGGATCTCGTGCACGCCCGGCAGTCCGCCGAGGGCGTTCCCGAGCAGCGTACGACCGGCTTCGCCGACGCCGGAGCGCAGCTCCAGGTGGACGGCGTCGCCGCGGAGTTCGCCCTTGAGGGAGTCCGGGGTGCCCTCGACCACGACCCGGCCGCGGTCGACGATGGCGACGCGTTCGGCGAGCCGGTCGGCCTCTTCCAGATAGTGCGTGGTGAGCAGGATGGTCAGCCCCTCCTCACCGGAGAGCCGACTGATCTCGTCCCACATCGCGGTGCGGGCCTGGGGGTCGAGACCGGTGGTGGGCTCGTCGAGGAAGAGCACCTCGGGGCGGTGCACCAGACCGAGGGCGACGTCGAGGCGGCGGCGCATACCGCCGGAGTAGCCCTTGACCTGACGGTCCGCGGCGTCGGCGAGGGTGAAGCGGTCGAGGAGTTCGGCCACGCGCCGGTCGAGGCCGGCTCCCTTCAGCCCGTAGAGCCTGCCCTGGAGCCGGAGGTTCTCGCGGCCGGTGGCCCCGGGGTCGGCGCCGGAGTTCTGCGCGACCACGCCGATCGCGCGGCGCACCCGGTCCGGGTGGCGCAGCACGTCGTGACCGGCGACGGCGGCCGTGCCGGAGTCGGGGCGGGCCAGGGTGGTGAGGATCTTGACGGTGGTGGACTTGCCGGCGCCGTTGGGGCCGAGAAGGCCGAAGACGGTGCCGGGTTCGACGGTGATGTCCATGCCGTTGAGGGCGGTGACATCACCCGGGTAGGTCTTGATCAGCTGACGCGCCTCGACTGCGGGCGCACGGGTGTTCATGACAGGTGCTCTCCTGGGTGAGCGGATGACAGCTGATCCGCGTGAGGGGCACCGGGCTATCCTGGGTGTGCCGCACCTCGATCGCCTGGATGTGCCTCACGGCGGATTCAGCTCGGGGTTCGAGGCCCCGGCGGGCTGCTCCAACAGCCCTGCCGGGGCCTGTTCTTCGTCAGGTCACGGTTCGTGGAACGCCTTCCACTCGTCGATGCCGGGCAGTTCGCCCCTCCTGATCTCGTCGAGAAGGCCACGGACCCACCGCGCCTCCGCCTCGATCATGTGGAGCTGGTACTCGTTCTCCACCAGGAAGAGCCGGGGCAGCGTCTCGTAGAGCTTCTCCAGTGCGCCCCGGCCGGCGGCCACCTGGACCTCCAGTGCCTCCAGCCGTTCCTGAAGCAGTGACACCACGTCGTCGGGGTGCAGCACGCCGAGCAGCGAGAGCGCGGTCTCGAAGATCGGGTACTCCTTGGCCGGGAAGGCGACCAGGTCCGACATCCACTCGGTGGTCTCCTGACGGCCGGCCGCGGTGATGCCGTAGACGGTCCGCTCGGGCCGGTTGCCCTGCCGCTGCACGTCGGTGACCTCGACGAAGCCGTGCTTCTCGAGGTTCTGCACGACCGTGTAGAGCGAGCCGTAGTTGATCTTCGTGCTGGAGTCCTTGCCCTGGCGGCGCAGGGTCTGGGCGATCTCGTAGGGATGCATCGGCTTCTGCCACAGGGTCGCCAGCACGGCGAGCGCCAAGGGGTTGCGGAGCTTGCGACGTTTCACGGCCCGGTTCACCTCACGTCCCTACATCTCTACTTCGCATCCGAATATCCGTAGCCGAACATATCGCGACCCACGACAACCCGTCAATAGACACGATGTATCGCGTATGGACGGGATGCGCAAGACAGGTGAGGACTTGGGCCCACCTTCGACATGGCCGCGTCACGCGGGTGAAACAGCGGCTCCCTAATTTCTGTCGCCCGACAGGAATTCTGTCGCCCGACAGGAACTCAGCGCCCGCACCGCTGTCCCGCTCTTCCGCCGCCGAAGGCAGGTGCCGCCGTGACGACAACCAGCCCCTCCGAAGTCCGCCCCGATCCACCGCAGCCCCCCGGCGACCGCTCGCTCGCCGAGTTCGGCTACCGCCAGGAACTCCACCGCAGCCTGGGCCGGTACGCGTCGTTCGCGGCCGGGTTCTCCTTCATCTCCGTCCTGACGACGGTCTTCCAGTTCTTCGCCTTCGGGTACGCGTTCGGCGGCCCCGTCTTCTTCTGGGCCTGGCCGGCGGTGCTGGTCGGGCAGCTGATGGTGGCCGCCTGCTTCGCGGAGCTGGCCGCGCGCTATCCGATCTCGGGCGCGATCTACCAGTGGTCGTCGCGGCTGTCGAACCTCACCTTCGGCTGGTTCGCCGGCTGGATCATGGTGATCGGGCAGATCGTGGTGGTCGCGGCGGCCGCGCTGGCACTCCAGATGGTGCTGCCGGCGATCTGGTCGGGTTTCCAGCTGATCGGCACCGACCCCGCGCCGACCTCGGCGGACGGGGCGGCCAACGCGGCGCTCCTGGGCGTGTTCCTGCTCGCGCTGACGACACTCGTGAACGTGCTCGACAACCGGGTGATGTCCGTGATCAACCGGGTCGGGGTGACGGCCGAGATCATCGGCGCGGTCCTGATCGTCGTGCTGCTGCTCACCCACTCCGAGCGCACGCCCGGCATCACCTTCCACACCGAGGGCGCGGCCCAGTCCGGCCTGTTCGGTGCCCTGCTGGTGGGTTCGTTCACCGCGGCGTACGTGATGATCGGGTTCGACAGCGCGGGTGAGATGAGCGAGGAGACCCGCGATCCACGGCGCACCGCGCCCCGCACGATCCTCACCGCGCTGGGTGCGGCGGGCCTCCTCGGCGGTCTGATCGTGCTGGGCGGCCTGCTGGCGGCCCCCAGCCTGACCGACGGACACCTGGCGGTCGACGGGCTGAGCTACGTCCTCACGAGCAGCCTGGGCGACGGGGTCGGCAAGTTGCTGCTGGCCGACGTGGTGGTGGCCATCGCGGTGGCGACCCTCGCGATCCAGACGGCGGCCTGCCGGATGCTGTTCTCCATGGCCCGCGACGGCCAGCTCCCCTTCGCGGCACGCCTCGCACGCGTCCACCCCCGCACCGGCATGCCGGGCGCCCCCGCCCTGGTGGTCGGCGTCCTCGCCGCGGCCCTGCTGCTCCTCAACTTCGCCTCCCCGGAGGCGTTCCTGGCGATCGGCACGACCTGCATCGTGATGCTGTACCTGGCGTACGCGATGGTCACCGGCCCCCTCCTGATCGCCCGCCTCCGCGGCCGCTTCACCTCCGAGGGCACGGACGAAAAGGGTGGGAAACTCTTCTCCCTGGGCCGCTGGGGCGTCCCGGTCAACGCCCTCGCCCTCCTCTACGGCCTGTTCATGACGGTCAACCTGGCCTGGCCGAGGGCAGAGGTCTACGACCCGGCGGGCGGCCACTGGTACTTCCAGTGGTTCACGGTGCTGTTCCTGGGGGCGACGCTGGTACTGGGGTTGGGCTGGCGGCTCCATTGCAGGCACAGGGCCACTGCAACCCCCTAGGGGCGCGGGGCTGTGTCGATTTGCGGCTCCGCCGCGTGGGCGCGACAAGCCACGACGGCGCAGCACCCGACCACCGACAAATCCCGGCACCCCCTCAGTCGCCCGGCCAACCGCCGGAGGCACCCCGTACGCTTGATCCCGATGAGACGCCGCACCGCTCCCCCGCCCGCCCCGCTGCCGCAGCGCGACGGGATCGACCCGGTGCGTGTGCGGCTGCCGGGTGAAGGTGACTGGGCCACCGTGCGGGAGTACCTGGTGGAGCGGCTCAGGGGGGCGGGCGACGGAGTCGTCGACGGGATGCTGGTCCGGGGGCTCGTCGTCGGGGCCGACGGCGTCCCCGTGGCACCCGACGCCGCGTACGTGCCCGGCATGTACGTGTGGTTCCACCGCGAGCTGCCGTACGAGGTGCCCGTGCCCTTCCCCCTGGAGGTCGCGCATCGCGACGAGCACATCGTCGTCGTCGACAAACCGCACTTCCTCGCCACCACCCCCCGCGGCAGCCATGTCACCGAGACCGCGCTCGCGCGGCTGCGCCGGGAACTCGGCATCCCGGCGCTCGGTGCCGCGCACCGGCTGGACCGGCTCACCGCCGGACTGGTGCTGTTCACGGTGCGACCCGAGGAGCGGGGCGCCTACCAGTCGCTGTTCCGGGACCGGCGGGTACGCAAGGAGTACGAGGCCGTCGCGCCCTACGATGCCGAACTCGCCCTGCCGGTGACCGTGCGGAGCCGGATCGTGAAGGAGCGCGGGGTGCTGGCCGCCTATGAGGTGGAGGGCGAGCCGAACGCCGTCAGCCGTGTCGAACTCATGGACCGGCGTGACCGGTTGGGCCGGTACCGGCTCACTCCCACCACCGGCCAGACACACCAGCTGCGCGTCCACATGAACGCCCTCGGTGTCCCCATCCTCGGCGACCCGCTGTATCCGGAGGTCGCCGCCCCCGTGCCGGCCGGTGAGTTCCGGCGGCCGCTCCAACTGCTGGCGCGGGCACTGGACTTCACCGATCCGATCACGGGGGCGGAGCACCGGTTCCGGAGCACTCGGGTACTGGGAGCCTGGGCCGACCACGGCGCCTGGGCCGGTCAGTAACCGCGCCACCAGCGCAGGAGGCGGCGCCAGGCGCCCATCGGGCGGGCCGGTTCGGGCGTCGGCGCGGGCTGGGGCGGGGCGGCGGGCTCAGGCTGGGGCTGGGGTTCGACGGCCGTGGGTTGCGGCCGCTCCGTGCCGACCTGCCAGCCGGGCCGCTGCTGCGGGACCGGGGCGTGGCCCGGCTTCTCCATGATGTCCTGCTGCGCCTTGGGCGCGAAGCGGACGGGCAGTTCCACGAGGTGGCGCGAGGAGATCGACTGGCGCCAGTCCAACTCGTCCTCGTCGCAGTCGAGTTGGACGTCCGGCAGCCTCATCAGCAGCGCGTCGACACCGGTGTCGGCGATGCCACGGGCGATGTCCTGGCCGGGGCACTCGTGCGGGCCGCCGCCGAAGGCGAGGTGCGAGCGGTTGCCCTGCATGTTGGCGTCCAGGTCGGGCCGGACCCGCGGGTCGATGTTGCCCGGCGCGATACCGAACAGCAGACCGTCGCCCTTGCGGATGCGCTGGCCGCCCAGCTCCGTGTCCTGCTTGGCGTAGTAGGCGAAGACCGTACTGAACGGCGGCTCGTCCCACAGCGACTGCTCGACCGCCTGCGGGACCGTCATCTGGCCGCCGTTGAGCCTGGCGCGAAAGCCCGGGTTGGTCAGCACGGCGCGCAGGACGTTGCCGATGAGGTTGACCGTGGCCTCGTAGGCCGCGAGGAGGACGAGCCACAGGTGGGTGGTGACCTCGTCGTCGGTGAGCTTCGCCGGGTGCAGCACGAGGTGGCTGGCGAAGTCGTCGTCGGGCTGTTCGCGGCGGCGGGCGGCGAGACCCTGGAGGACGCCCATGACGTACGCCTGGCTGGCGTTGGCGGTCTCGGTGCCCTTGAGGAGGTCGCGGGTGGCCTGTACGAGCCGGTCGTTGTACTCCTCCGGCATGCCGAAGATCTCGCACATGATGGCCATCGGCAGATGCTCGGCGAACTGGGCGATGAGTTCGGCCTCGCCCGCCTCGCAGAACTCGTTGACCAGCCGCTGGGTGTAGCGGTTGATGTGGCGCCGGATGGAGCGGTAGTTGATGGTCGACATGGCGCCCGTGACGGCGCCGCGCAGGCGCAGGTGCTCGTCGCCCTCGGCGTAGGAGCAGATGGGCGCCCAGGTGATGTGCGGCATCATCGGGTGGTCGGGCTTGACCATGCCCTCGATCTGCGGGGTCCAGATGCGGCTGTCCCGGCAGAAGTGCGAGGGCGTGCCCACCATGTGGAGGTTCTCGGCGTGGCCGAGGACGATCCACATCGGCACGTCGTCGTGGAGGAGGACGGGCGCCACCGGGCCGTGCTCCTCACGGAGTTTCTCGTAGAGGCCTTCGAGGTCCTCCGCCTCGGGGCCGTAGAGCCGGTGCAGCCCTCCGGGGCCACGGCCGTGGGCGGGGCAGCCGGGGGGCGGGCCGGCCGTGGGGTCGGCGCCGGTCAGGGACTGGGGTTCAGGCGTCACTGTGATCGCTCCGAAGTGGATCCGGTTGCTGGGGAGTCGGGGTCGGGTGAGGTCAGCGGGCGGTCAGGTGAGGCGGCCCGTCAGCGCGAGCGAGTGCAGGAAGCGCATCAGGGTCATCAGGGTGTCGCGGCTGGAGGCCCGGCGGCGTGCGTCGCATTCCACGATGGGGATGCCCTCGTCCAGGTCGAGTGCGCCGCGCAGGTCCGCGATGGGGTAACGGGGCCCGTCCGGGAAGGAGTTGACGGCGACGATGAAGGGCACTCCGCGCTCTTCGAGCCGTCCTATGACGTCGAAGCTGACCTCCAGACGCCGGGTGTCGACCAGCACCACCGCGCCGAGCGCGCCCTCGAACAGTCCGTTCCACAGGAACCAGAAGCGCTGCTGGCCGGGGGTGCCGAAGAGGTAGAGCACGAGTTGGTCGGTGATGCTGATGCGTCCGAAGTCCATGGCCACGGTGGTGGCGGTCTTGGTCTCGGAGCCGTAGTTGTCGTCGACCCCGATCCCGGCCTGGGTCATGGTCTCCTCGGTGGTCAGCGGCCTGATCTCGCTGACCGATCCGACCATCGTCGTCTTGCCGACTCCGAAGCCGCCCACGATCACGATCTTCACCGCGGCCTGGGCCGTGTGCGGCAGTTGATCCTCCGAGCGTGGTCCGGGGATGGTGTCAGAGCCTTTGAAGTCCATGCATCACCGCTTCGAGAAGGGAACGGTCGGGGAGCGCCTGGCGGACGATCGGGGCGCGCGCCGTCACCAGTTCGGCCGTCAGCATCTCCGTGAGCAGGACGGTCATCACACTGAACGGCAGGCTCAGATAGGCCGAGAGCTCGGCGACCGAGATCGGGGCCGTGCTGAGCCGGAGGATCGCCGTCTGCTCAGGGGTGGCGGAGGGCGGCGGGTCGGCGCGCGCCACGATTAAGGCGACCAGGTCGAGGTCGGCCCGCTCCCCGTCCGGCCCGGCGACCACGTAGAGCCGTTCCGGGGGGCGTTTTCCGGTGCCCTCGCCCACCACTTTCGGGGGCGGTTCCTCCGGTGCCTGACTGGGGTACCGCCGCCGGCGTTGCGGAGGAGTCATACGGTCTGCCCGTTCCGCCGGGGCGGACTGGTGAGATGGGCGCCGATTCTGACGACGAGGTCGCGCATGCGGTTGCTCATCAGACCGGGTTCGGCGACCACGTCGGAGAGCACCGCGAGATAGGCGTTGGCGCCCGCGGCCATCAGGTAGAAGTAGCCGCCGTTGATCTCGATGATGACCATCTTCATCCGGCCGTCGCTGTCCGGGATCTCGTGGGCGACGGCGTGGGCGAGGCTCTGGAGCCCCGCGCAGGCCGCGGCGACGCGGTCGGCTGCGTCCGGGTCGCCACCGTAGCGCGCGATGCGCAGGCCGTCGGCGGAGAGCACCACGATCATCTCGATGCCCGGTACCCCGTCGGCGAGATCCTTGAGCATCCAGTCGAAGTTGGCGCGCTGCTGGATCACGTGTGGTCCCTCTCGTCGTCGGCCTCGGTCCGGGCCGGCTCGGTGGTCTGCTGGGTGGATGCGCTCGGGTCGGGGTCGCCCTTGAGTCCGTTCCAGAAGGCCTCGACCCACAGTCCGGGCTCGGGTTCCTTCTTGTCCGGCTCGGGGGCGGGGGCGGGCGTCGACCAGATGGTCGGCTTGCCCTCCCGCTCGGCCTTCTCGATGGCCGCCTGCTCGGCGAACCGCTGGTGCAGCGGCGTCTTGACCCGGCTGCGGCGCTGCGGCAGCCCGCCGGCGGTCCACTCGGTGACCTCGGGGACGTCGTCCTCCATGGACACGCCGACGGGGATGCGCGGGCTGGTGGGGCGCCGCCTCTTCGGTGCGCGCTTGGGACCTTCGAGCGCACCTTCGGTCTTCGGGACGGCGCCGGCGCCGATGCCGTGGGCGAGTCCGGGCGCCGGATCGCTGGTCATCATCTCGCGCGGCACGATCAGGACGGCGCGGACGCCGCCGTACGCCGAGGAGCGCAGCGAGACCTGCATGTTGAACTGCGTGCACAGCCGGCCGACGACGGCCAGGCCCAGGCGCGGGGAATCGCCCAGGTCCTGGAGGTCGACACCGGCCTTGGCGTTCTCCAGCATGCCCTCGGCCTTGGCCCGGGCCTCCTCGCTGAAGCTGACGCCGGCGTCCTCGATCTCGACGGCGACGCCGGTCTGCACCTCGCTCGCGGTGACGTGCACCTTGGTCTGCGGCGGCGAGTAGCGGGTGGCGTTGTCCAGGAGCTCCGCGACGGCGTGGATGACCGGCTCGACGGAGATGCCGCGGATGTTGACCTGGGCGATGGAGTCCAGCTTGATGCGGCGGTACTCCAGGATGCGGGACATGCCGCCGCGCAGCACGCTGTACAGCGGGACGGGATCGGGCCACTGACGGCCGGGGCGGCCGCCGCCGAGCACGGAGATGGAGTCGGCGAGGCGGCCGATCAGCGCGGTGCCGTGGTCGATGCGCAGGAGGTCGTCGAAGACCTCGGGGTTGCGGCCGTGGTCCTCCTCCATCTCGCGGAGTTCGTTGTTCTGCTGGTGCACGATCGCCTGGACGCGGCGGGCGATGGAGACGAAGGAGCGCTGCGTGGAGTCGCGGAGCGCTTCCTCTCGGTCGATGATGTCGAGGACCGTCTTGATCAACATCAACTGCGACTCGGGGAGTTCGCGGTAGGAGGGGTCGATGTCGCCGATGCGGCGAATCACCTCCCCGGGGGAATTTCCGGATCGCAACCGGTGGATGGCGGCGGGTGCGATCTCCTTCGCGAGGCGGAGCATGTCCTGCTCGTGGGTGGCGACCCGTCGTTCCAGATACGCGCTGTTACGGGCGTACTCGGCACGTAGGTCACGCAGGGACCGGCCACGGCGCACCACTTCGGAAGCCGCCGCGAGCACCAGGAGCGTGGCGACGGCGCCGCACCAGACGACGGCCGTACGGGCCGGTTCCTGGACCACGGCGGCTGCGGCTCCGGTGGCCGCGGCCATCAGTATCGCGGGGAGCAACAGCACGCGCGCGTAGGGAAGTTCACGGCGTACGGGTGGGGATTGAACACTCACCATGTAAGGCCCTCGAAAATGAATCGGCTTGGATGCGCATACATAGGGAACAAGCGCACGAATACATCTCAACTCGGTGCGCCGCGGGCGAGCTTAGTCCGACCGGATCATCGCCGTGTCATATTCAGCAAGCACCTGAAATGGGGCGCGAACAAGGAGTACTCTCGGCTCCATTTACACGCAGAGGCTTCGCTCGCACACGGTGCGTGACGGCGTACAGGCATACGAAAACCACTCACCGTGACGGGTGAAGGTCAGGCGCCCGCGATCCTCAGGGCCGCGTCCGCGGTGGCTTCCGCAAACACCGCCACCGGGCGGTCGGGGTCCGAGCGACGGACGAGGATGACGCCCTCGATCAGCCCGAACAACAGATCCGTACGGAGATCGAGCTCGCTCTTGGCGAGCGCGCCGCCGGCGCGGGTCGCGGCGAGCAACTGCCGGTAGGCGTCCTTGAGTTCGCCGCGCACCGCGTGGAAGCCTGCGAACCGCTCGGCGCGCACCTCGGGCAGCAGATACAGGCCGCCCAGGTTGTGCGGGCCGCCGCACAGGAGCTCCACGTCCGCGCGGCACAGCTCCCACAGCCGGTCCTCGGCCGCGGTCGCGTCGTCGGCGAGGAGCTCACGGGCGTACCCGAGCGACGGGGTGACCGTCGACTCCAGGAGCCGGGCGAGCAGTTCCTCCTTGCCGGAGACGTAGTGGTACATGGACGCCTGCCGCATGCCCGCGCGCTCGGCGACGGCCCGGGTGGTGGTGGCCGCGTAGCCCCGGGTGGTGAACAACTCCGCGGCGGCGGCGAGCAGTTCGTCACGCGGCTCCAGCCCGCTGTCCGGCCGCTGCGCGGCACGCGGTCTGCCGACCCGCCGTCCACCCGTCGTTCCCATACGCCGATCCTCGCACAGGGCACCATCCGGTGATCTTCGAGAGCGCCCGGCCGGCACGGATGAGGGCCCGGCCGGCACGGACGAGGGCCCGGCCGGCACGGACGAGGGCCCGGCCGACACGGATGAGGACTCGACCGACACGGGTGAGGGCTCGGTAACCGCCCCGCAACCCCCGGGCAATCCCTCCGACCCACCTCGCTCCTAATTTCTGTCGCACGACAGAAATAGCACCGGAGCCGGAGGTCCCGCGATGGCGACATCGACCACTTACGGAGCCCGCGATCACGCCCGCGCCCAGGAGGGCGCCCACGCCGAGGCCATGCCCGTCGTGCCGGCCGCGGACTGGCCGCGACCGCCCCGCGAGGCGGGCCCCCTGGTCTGGGCCGAGACGGTCGCGGGCGGCAACTACACGCACCGCGTACTCGCCCGCGGCACCGAACTGCGCCTGACCGACCTGCGCGGCGACGCCTGCGCGCATCTGCTGCTGTACGCGGCGGACCGGCCCTGGGAACGGCTGAACGTGGCCGACACGGTCAAGGTGCAGTGGAACGCCTATCTGGGTGAGGGCGTGCTGCTCCTGTCCGACCAGGGCCGGGTCCTCGCCTCGCTGGTGGCCGACACCTCCGGCCGCCACGACGCCCTGTGCGGCACCTCCGCCCTCGTACGGAACACCGAGCGGTACGGCGACGGCACCCCGCAGTCCGGCTCCCCCGCCGGACGGGAGCTGTTCAAGCTGGCGGCGGCGAAGAACGGGCTCGCCCCGCGCGATCTGCCGCCCTCGCTCTCCTTCTTCCAGGGCGTGGAGGTCCGCGAGGACGGCGCCCTCGACTTCACCGGATCGACGGGCCCGGGCGGGAGCGTGACGCTGCGGACCGAGCAGGACGTCACCGTGCTCCTCGCCAACGTGCCGCACCCCGCCGACCCACGGCCCGACTACGTCAGCACCCCGCTGGAGGTGCTCGCCTGGCGTGCCACCGCGACCGGGCCCGGCGACCCGCTGTGGGACGCCACCCCCGAGGGCCGCCGCGCCTTCCTCAACACCGCCGAACTCCTTGCCGCGAGGGGGCTCGTATGACCACGACCGTCGTTCCCGCCCGTGCCGCCTGGTCCGCCGTCGTCCGCGCCGGGCAGACCCTCACCGTCACCGATCTGCACGGCAACCAGGCCGTCGACTTCCTCGTCTACGACGCCCACGACACGTCCGTGCGCTACAGCGCGCCCGACACGATCCAGGCCCAGGGCAACGTCTTCCTGACCACGGGCACCGTGCTGATGTCCAACGAGCACACCGCGCTGATGACCGTGGCCGACGACGAGGTGGGCCGCCACGACACGGTCGGCGGTGCCTGCTCCAAGGAGTCCAACACACTCCGGTACGGCCACCACACCTGGTCGCAGCACGCGTGCGTGGACAACTTCCTGGCGGAGGGCGCCCGTCACGGCCTCGGCAAGCGGGACCTGGTCTCCAACATCAACTGGTACATGAACGTGCCGGTCGAGAAGGACGGCACCCTCGGCATCGTCGACGGCATCTCGGCACCCGGTCTGAGACTGACCCTGCGCGCCGAGCGCGACGTCCTGGTCCTCGTCTCCAACTGCCCGCAGATCAACAACCCCTGCAACGGCTTCGAGCCGACGGCCGTGGAGATGACGATCAGCGGAGCGGGCACATGACCTTCGACACCCTGCTCGTCGCCAACCGGGGCGAGATCGCGGTACGGATCATCCGCACCGCCCGCGAACTCGGCCTGCGCACGGTCGCCGTGTACTCCGACCCGGACCGCACGGCACCTCATGTACGGCTCGCGGACGAGGCCGTACGACTGGGTCCCGCGCCCGCCAAGGAGTCGTACCTCGACGCGGATCTGGTGCTGAAGGCGGCCAAGGACACGGGAGCGGGCGCCATTCACCCCGGATACGGCTTCCTCTCCGAGGACGCGGCGTTCGCCCGGCGCTGCGAGGAGGCCGGGATCGTGTTCGTGGGCCCGACGCCGGAGCAGTTGGAGCTCTTCGGCGCCAAGCACACGGCACGGGCGGCGGCCGAGTCGGCGGGGGTGCCGCTGGCACCGGGGACAGGGCTGCTGGCCTCGCTCACCGAGGCCCTCGCACAGGCCGAGGTCATCGGCTACCCCGTGATGCTCAAGGCGACCGGCGGTGGCGGCGGTATCGGCATGTCGGCATGCCGCTCGGGCGATGAACTCGCGGACGCCTGGGAGCGCGTACAGCGTGTCGCCGCCGCCTCCTTCTCCTCGGCCGGTGTCTTCCTGGAACGCCTCGTCGAGCACGCCCGCCATGTCGAGGTGCAGGTCTTCGGCGACGGGGAGGGCCGGGTCGTCACGTTCGGCGACCGCGACTGCTCTCTCCAGCGCCGCAACCAGAAGGTGCTGGAGGAGGCACCGGCACCGGGCCTGCCGGACCACGTGCGCGAGCAACTCGCGCGCTCGGCCCACGACTTGTGCGCCTCGGTCGGCTACCGCTCCGCCGGAACCGTCGAGTTCGTCTACGACGCCACCCGCGAGGAGGCCTACTTCCTGGAGGTCAACACCCGCCTCCAGGTGGAGCACCCGGTCACCGAGGAGATCTACGGCGTCGACCTGGTCGCCTGGATGCTGCGGCTGGCCCGCGGCGAGAGCGACGTCGTCCGCGAGCCGGACACCCCGCACGGTCACGCCGTCGAGGCCCGGATCTACGCCGAGGACCCGTCCCGCGAACACCGGCCCAGCGCCGGACTGCTGACACGGGTCGAGTTCCCGCCGGGCGTGCGCGTCGACGGCTGGGTGGAGACCGGTACCGAGGTGACGACGTCGTACGACCCGATGCTCGCGAAGGTGATCGCGTTCGGCTCGGACCGGGCCCATGCGCTCCGCAGGCTCGACGAGGCGCTGGCCCGCACCCGCGTCGACGGCATCGAGACGAACCTGGGCCTGGTCAGGGCGGCGCTCGCGGACTCCCGTTTCATCGGGGCGACCCACTCGACGGCGACCCTCGCCGGGGTGCGCGACCGCACGCCTCGGATCGAGGTCGTCTCCGCGGGCACCCTCACCACCGTGCAGGACTGGCCGGGCCGCACCGGCTACTGGCAGGTCGGGGTGCCCCCGTGCGGCCCCATGGACGACCTGTCCTTCCGGCTCGGCAACCAGGCCCTCGGCAACCACGAGGGGGCGGCAGGGCTCGAATGCACCCTCCAGGGCCCCTCGTTGAGGTTCAGCCACGCCACCACCGTGTGTGTCACGGGGGCGCCCGCACCGGTGACCGTGGACGGCTCCGCGGTTGCCCAGTGGCAGCCGGTGACCGTGCCCGCGGGGGCCGTGCTGGACATCGGGGCGCCTGGTGAACACGGCCTGCGGACCTATGTGCTGTTCGCCGGAGGGCTCGACGTACCCGCGTTCCTGGGCAGCGCGAGCACCTTCACGCTGGGCCGCTTCGGCGGCCACGGCGGGCGCGCCCTGCGCACGGGGGACGTCCTGCACGGCGGCGGCCAAGCCGAGGGCAGGCCGGTCGACGACCCGCCCCTGTTCACCCGGACCTGGCACATCGGCGCCGCCGAAGGCCCCCATGCGGCACCGGAGTTCTTCACCGAGGACGACATCCACGACTTCTACGCCGCCGACTGGAAAGTCCACTTCAACTCGGCCCGCACCGGGGTCCGCCTCGTCGGCCCGAAGCCGCGCTGGGCGCGCACCGACGGCGGCGAGGCGGGCCTGCACCCGTCCAACATCCACGACACCCCCTACTCCGTCGGCGCCGTCGACTACACCGGCGACATGCCGGTGCTGCTGGGCCCGGACGGCCCCTCGCTCGGTGGTTTCGTGTGCCCGGCGACCGTGCTCAGCGGCGAGCGCTGGAAGCTGGGCCAGCTGCGACCCGGCGACACCGTGCGGTTCCTGCCCGTGGACACCGACGGTGAGCCCCGCCCTGCCATCGTCGACGGAGGCATCCTCGCCCGCGACGGCGATGTGACCTACCGCCGCAGCGGCGACGACAACCTCCTCGTCGAGTTCGGCCCGATGCAACTCGACCTGGCGCTGCGCATGCGCGTCCACGCCCTGATGGAGGCGGTGACCGACGCCTGCCTGGACGGGGTCACCGACCTCACGCCCGGCATCCGCTCACTCCAGATCCAGACTGACCCACGGCGCCTGCCGCAGCACGAACTCCTCGCCGCGGTACGGGAGATCACCGTATCCCTCCCCCCGAGCGACGAGCTCGTCGTCCCCTCCCGGACCGTCCACCTCCCCCTGTCCTGGGACGACCCGGCGACCCGCGAGGCGATCGCCCGCTACATGGCGGGGGTCCGGGACGACGCACCCTGGTGCCCGTGGAACATCGAGTTCATCCGCAGGGTCAACGGGCTGGACTCGGTGAACGACGTCTACGACACGGTCTTCGACGCGGAGTACCTCGTACTGGGCCTGGGCGATGTCTACCTGGGCGCGCCCGTGGCCACGCCCCTGGACCCACGGCACCGCCTGGTGACCACCAAGTACAACCCGGCCCGGACCTGGACCGCGGAGAACTCCGTCGGCATCGGCGGCGCCTACCTGTGCGTCTACGGCATGGAGGGGCCCGGCGGCTACCAGTTCGTGGGCCGTACGACCCAGGTGTGGTCGGGGTGGCAGCAGCGCGGCGCGTTCGAGCCGGGGTCGCCCTGGCTGCTGCGGTTCTTCGATCGGATCAAGTGGTATCCGGTCGACGCCGACGAACTCCTGGAGCTGCGGGCCGACATCACGTCCGGACGGTTCGTGCCACGGATCGAGGAGGGCACCTTCTCTCTCTCCGCGTACCGGAGGTTCCTCGCCGAGAACGCCGAGTCCATAGCGGAGTTCCGGGTCCGCCAGCAGGCCGCCTTCGGGGCCGAGCGGGATGCCTGGGAGGCGGCGGGCGAGTTCGCCCGAGCGGACGCGGTGAGCGCTCCGGCCGCACCCCAGGCGCCGGTCGAGGTCCCGGAGGGCGGCCGGCTCGTCGAAGCGGAGTTCGCGGCCTCCGTGTGGCAGCTGAACGTCGCACCGGGCGACGAGGTGAGCGTGGGCCAGCCGTTGCTCGCGCTGGAGGCGATGAAGATGGAGTCCAGGGTGCACGCACCGATGGACGGCGTGGTGACGGAGATCCTGGCGAGGCCGGGCGACCAGGTGGAGGCGGGGACGGCACTGGTCGTGCTCGCACCGGTGAACTGAAGCCCGCGAACGGAAAGAGGAACGCATGCTGTCGAGAGTCCGAGCCGCCTACGCACGCATCGAGGCCGTGGACCGCCCCGAGATCTGGATCGACCTGCGCCCGCAGGACGAGGTCGAGGCGGAGGCACGCGCCCTGGCCGAACGCGTGGCCGCCGGTGAGCGCCTCCCCCTCGCCTGTCGCCTCCTCGCCGTCAAGGGCAACATCGATGTCGCGGGGCTGCCCACCACGGCGGGCTGTCCGGCGTACGCCTACCACCCCGAGGCCGACGCACCGGTGGTGGCCCGGCTGCGGGCGGCGGGCGCGATCGTCCTGGGCACCACGAACCTGGACCAGTTCGCGACCGGCCTGGTCGGCACCCGCTCCCCGCACGGCGCGGTACGCGGCGCCCACGACCCGGAGCGCATCAGCGGCGGCTCCAGCTCCGGCTCGGCGGTGGCGGTGGCCCTCGGCATCGCCGACCTGGCCCTCGGCACCGACACCGCGGGCTCGGGCCGGGTCCCGGCCGCCTTCAACGGCATCGTCGGCCTCAAGCCCACCCGGGGTCTGGTCCCGACGGCCGGCGTCGTCCCGGCCTGCGCCTCCCTCGACTGCGTGACGGTCTTCGCCCGCACCCTCCCGGAAGCCGAGCAGGCGCTGTCCCACATGGCGACCGGTGCACAGCCCGCCCTTCCGGGGCGCCCACCGGGGCCCTGGCGGATCGCGGTCCCGCCGCGGGAGCAGCTCGGCGAGCTGGACGAGGGCTGGGCGCAGGCGTACGAGGCGGCGGTGGAACGGCTCGTCGCGGCGGGTGCGTCGGTTCGCGAGATCGACCTCACGCCCTTCACCGAGGCCGCCGCGATGCTGTACGAGGGCGCCTTCGTCGCCGAGCGGTACACCGCGGTGGGGTCCTTTGTCGACAAGTTGACCTCAGAAGGCGGCACCGGCCTCGACCCCACCGTCGCCGGCATCATCACCCGCGCCCGTGACATCCCGGCCCACCAGCTCTACGCCGACCAGGACCGTCTGGCCGCCCTGCGCACCCGCGCGGAAACCGAACTCGCCGACGCGGACGCCCTCTTGCTGCCCACCACACCGGGCCACCCCACCCTCGCCGAGGTCGCCGCCGACCCTCTGGGCGCCAACGCCCGCCTCGGCCGCTTCACCAACTCCACCAACCTCTTCGACCAGGCGGCGATCGCCGTCCCGGCGGGCGAGGCGAACGGCCTCCCGTTCGGCGTGATGCTGATCGGCCCGGCGCACACGGACGAACGACTCGCCCGGATCGCGGCGCTGCTCCAGCCGGAGACACGGCTGGCCGTGGTCGGCGCCCACCTGTCGGGCCAGCCCTTGAACCCCCAGCTCCTGGCCCTGGGCGCCCGCCTGGACCGTACGACGACCACGGCCCCGGTCTACCGTCTGCACGCACTCCGTACAGATCCCCCGAAGCCGGGCCTGGTCCACATCGGCGAGGGCGGCGCGCAGATCGAGGCAGAGGTGTGGCGCCTTCCGGCGGAGGGCCTGGGCCGCCTGCTGTCCACCCTCCCCCGCCCGATGACCCTTGGCAGCGTGGAGCTGTCGGACGGCATCCAGGTCCCCGGCTTCCTCTGCGAACCGAGCGCGCTGGAGAACGCCGAGGACATCACGTCGTACGGAGGCTGGCGGTCATATGTAAGCGCCGAGCAGGCATAACTCCCTAGGGGCGCGGGGAACTGCGCGACCAGCCACAGTCCCCCCGCACCCGCCAACGCATCCGTCACCCCACGGACGAGTAGGCCACAACCCCCCGCAGCAACTCGTCAACCGCCTTACGCGCGTTCTTCGCGACCGTGGACCCCTGCCCACCGGAGACAGGCGCCGCGGCCGAGATCTGCCCCAGCACATCGATCACCTGCTTGCACCACCGCACGAAGTCGCCCGCCGGCATCTCCGCCTCCCGCAGCACCTCGTCGAGCCCCTTACCGGATGCCCACATGTACGCGGCCCAGGCGAACCCGAGATCCGGCTCCCGCTGACCGACACCCTCGGTCTGGGTGATCCGGAAGTCCTCCTCCAGGGCATCCAGCCGCCCCCAGATCCGCACCATCTCCCCGAGCGCGGCCTTCGCCTTGCCCGACGGCAGCTTGGGCGCCATCGCATCGTCACCGACCCGCGCCTCGTACACCAACGCGGAGACGCACGCCGCGAGTTCGGCGGGAGCGAGCCCCTCCCACACCCCGGCCCGCAGACACTCGCTGGCCAGCAGATCGAGCTCACCGTAGAGCCGCGCCAGCCGCTTCCCGTGCTCGGTGACCTCGTCACCCCGCAGATAGTCCAGCTCGGTCAGCAGCGCGACGATCCGGTCGAAGGTCCGTGCGATGGTGTTCGTGCGGCCCTCGATACGCCGCTCCAGCTGCGAGGTGTCCCGCAGCAGCCGGTGGTACCGCTCGGCCCACCGCGCGTGGTCCTCACGCTCGTCGCACCCATGGCACGCATGGGCCCGGATGGCCGTCCGCAACCGCGCGATCTCCCGGTCGTCCGCGGCCTGCGAGCGCTTCTTGCGGGCCCGCTCCGGCGGGATGTGCCCCGCCTTGGTGCGCAGGGCGGAGGCGAGGTCCCGGCGTGACTGCGGCGAGCGCGGGTTGAAGGACTTGGGGATCCGCATCCGCTCCAACGCCTCGACCGGTACGGGGAAGTCCATCGAGGCGAGCCGCTTGACCTGCCGCTCGGCGGTCAGCACCAGCGGGCGCGGCCCGTCGTGGTGCTCGAACCCGCGATGCCCGTTGGACCGCCCGGCGGGCAGCCCCGGATCCAGCACCAGTGCCAGTCCGGCGTACTTGCCCGTCGGCACATGGATGACGTCACCCGGCTTGAGCTTCTCCAGCGCGACGGCCGCCTCGGCCCGCCGCTCGCTGGCACCCTGCCGGGCCAGTTCGGTCTCGCGGTCCTTCAGCTCCCGCCGCAGGCGCGCGTAGTCCTCGAAGTCACCGAGGTGGCAGGTCATGGACTCCTTGTAGCCCTCAAGACCTTCCTCGTTGCGCTGCACCTGCCGCGAGATCCCCACGACCGACTTGTCGGCCTGGAACTGCGCGAAGGACGTCTCCAGGAGTTCGCGCGAGCGATGCCTCCCGAACTGGTCGACGAGGTTGACCGCCATGTTGTACGACGGCTTGAAGCTGGAGCGCAGCGGATACGTGCGCGTGCCCGCGAGGCCCGCGAGATGCTCGGGACTGCTGCCGCGCTGCCACAGCACGACGGCATGGCCCTCGACGTCGATACCGCGCCGCCCGGCACGCCCGGTCAACTGCGTGTACTCGCCCGGCGTGATGTCCGCGTGCTGCTCGCCGTTCCACTTGACGAGCTTCTCCAACACCACCGACCGCGCGGGCATGTTGATGCCCAGCGCGAGGGTCTCGGTCGCGAACACGGCCTTCACCAGGCCCCGGACGAACAGTTCCTCGACGACCTCCTTGAACGTCGGCAGCATGCCCGCGTGATGGGCCGCGATTCCGCGCTCCAGGCCCTCCAGCCATTCGTAGTAGCCCAGGACGTGCAGGTCCTCGGTCGGGATGGCGGCGGTGCGCTCCTCGACGAGCGCGCGCACCCTGCCCCGCGCCTCGTCGTCGTTGAGCCGCAGACCGGCGTACAGGCACTGCTGTACGGCGGCCTCGCAGGCGGCCCGGCTGAAGATGAAGGTGATCGCGGGCAGCAGCCCCTCGGCGTCGAGCCGCTCGATGACCTCGGGCCGCCCCGGGGTCCACACCCGCGACCGCTGTCTGCGGTCTCTCTCCCGGTCGGCCTCGCGCATCGCACGGCCGCGTCTGCGGTCCTGGTACGACGGGCGCTGCGCCTCCATCCGGGCCAGCCGGGTGAGGTCGGGGTTGACGGCCTTCTTCTGGCCCTCGCCCTCCTCGAACAGGTCGTACATCCGCCGCCCGGCGAGCACGTGCTGGAACAGCGGCACGGGCCGGTGCTCGGAGACGATCACCTCGGTGTCGCCGCGGACGGTGTCCAGCCAGTCGCCGAACTCCTCGGCGTTGGACACGGTCGCCGAGAGGGAGACCAGGGTGACCGACTCCGGGAGGTGGATGATCACCTCCTCCCAGACGGCGCCGCGGAAGCGGTCGGAGAGGTAGTGCACCTCGTCCATGACCACGTACCCGAGCCCGAGCAGGGTCTGCGAACCCGCGTACAGCATGTTCCGCAGCACCTCGGTGGTCATCACGACCACCGGGGCGTCGGAGTTGACGCTGTTGTCGCCGGTGAGCAGGCCGACCTTGTCGGCGCCGTAACGACGCGACAGGTCGGCGTACTTCTGGTTCGACAGCGCCTTGATGGGTGTCGTGTAGAAGCACTTCTTGCCCTGTTGCAGGGCGAGGTGGACGGCGAACTCGCCCACGATCGTCTTGCCCGAGCCGGTGGGGGCGGCCACCAGCACGCCCTTCCCGGACTCGAGCGCCTGGCAGGCCTCGATCTGGAAGGGGTCGAGGCCGAAGTCGTACATCTCGCGGAAGTCGGCGAGCGCGGTGGCCTGCTCGGCGGCGCGCACGCGCGCGGCCGCGTACCGCTCGGCCGGTGAGAGGTCCTCTGTCATCGTGCTTTCGAGCGTACCGGGCGCCACTGACAACAGGACGATCATTATCCGGATCCCGTCTTGTCAAACCCGGGGTCCGTGCACTTCAGCGCCCCGCGACGCGCACCGCGCCCGGAACGCAACGCGCGGTCAGCGGCAGCGGCCCGAGCGGCTCCCCGTCGGCGTAGCCCGTGATCCCCACGGCGCTGATCTCGACCTTCGCCGCCCGGTGCACGGTGACCTTGGCATGGTCGACGTGCGTGCCCCGGTACACGCTCGGGAACACCTTGAGCAGCGTGGCCCGGGTGCAGTCCCCGACCACGGTGATGTCGAACAGCCCGTCGGTGAGGTCGGCGCCGGGACAGATCCGCATGCCTCCGCCGTACGACGATCCGTTGCCGATCGCGACGAGAGTCGCGTCGATCTCCCGGACCTCGCCGTCGTCGAGCCTGATCCGGTACGGGAAGGGCTTGAACGCGGCCAGTTCGGCGACCAACGCCACGTCGTACCTGAAACGGCCCGTGGGCCATCGCATGCGGTTGCCGCGGTCGTTGACGCGGGAGTCGAAGCCGGAGGCGAGGACGGTGCCGAACCAGCGGCCGTCGGCCTGCCCCAGGTCGATGTCACGCAGGTCGCCGCCCTTGAGGGCCTCGGCGATCCGCCGGCCCGCGGCGGCCGGGTCGCGCACCGGCTGGCCCAGGGCGCGGGCGAGGTCGTTGCCGGTGCCGACGGCGACCAGGCCGAGCGGGGTGCGGGTACCGGCGACGGCCTGGAGGGCCAGGCTGGCCATGCCGTCGCCCCCGACGGCGACCAGGGCGCCGGTGCCGTCCGCGACAGCGGCACGCGCGCGCGTGAGGGCGTCCTCGGCGTTCTCCCCGAGGACCGTACATACGGAGAAACCGGCCGCCCGCAAAGCGGAAGCGGCCGGCTGCGCCGCGTGGGCGCCCCGGCCGCGACCCGCGGTGGGGTTGACGAAGAGGGTGATCTCGCTGGTCACGTCACCGACCCTACGAGCGGCTCGTCGATCTTCAGGTCACGTCGTCATAACCGTTGACCCGGTCCGGTCCCGACGCCTGCTCGGGCAGTGCCCGGCTCGCGGAGACCGTCTCGATCTCACCGATGTCCTCGGGGGTGAGGTCCAGGTCGGAGGCCTCGTCGTCATCGGGGCCCTCGGCGTCGCGACGGCGTCGCCGCTTGTCGTTGACCAGGGAGAACAGCGTCGCGCCGAAGTACAGCACCCAGATGGGGCCGGCCAGCGCCAGCATGCTCAGCGGGTCGGTGCTCGGCGTCGCGACGGCGGCGAACACGGTGATACCCATGATCATCCCGCGCCACCAGCCGAGCATCCGCTTGCCAGTGATCATCCCGGTGAGGTTGAGGAAGATCAGCAGCAGGGGCAGCTCGAAGGAGAGACCGAAGACGATCACCATGCGCGTGACGAGCTGGAGCAGATCGTCCAGCGGGAGCTGGTTGTCGATGCTGCCGCTCGGCGTGAAGTCGATCAGCACCTTCGCCGTGGTGGGGAGCACCGAGTACGCGAAGTAGGCACCGAGGAAGAACAGCGGGGCGCCGGTGAAGACGAAGGCATAGGCGTACTTCTTCTCGTGCCGGTGCAGACCCGGGGCGACGAACGCCCAGAGCTGGTACAGCCAGATCGGCGAGGCGACCACGATACCGGCCATCAACGAGACCTGGAGAGCCAGGTTGAAGGGCGCGAGCAGACCGTTGATGGTGATCCGGGCGCACTTCTCAGCGGTCTGCTGGTCGGAGGAGGCCGACCTGGCGAGTTCCGCGAAGCTCTGCTCGCAGCCGATCGAGTCCAGGATCGGCTTCGTCAGGAAGTTGATGATGTCGTTGTAGAAGAAGGCGGCGACGATCGTCACGACGACGATGGCCAGCAGTGCCTTGGCGAGCCGGTTGCGGAGCTCACGAAGGTGATCCGCAAGGGGCATCCGCCCCTCGGGATCCTTCTCCTCATTGCGGGCAGACTTCAGCAACCCACGTTCCCATCTCGTGCGGCGGGCCGGAGGTCACCGGCCCTGCGTCAGCGCTTGGTCGTGTCCGTCGGCTCGGTGACCGGGCGGGAGCTGGTCACATCGCCGGGAGCGGCCTGGATGGTGCGCTGGACCTGGGGCTGCTGGTCGTCCTGGGGCGGGGCGGACGCGGCGGCCGCGTTGTCCTGGCCCTCGGACTTCATCGCCTTCGCCTCGCTCTTGAGGATGCGAGCGGACTTGCCGAGCGAGCGCGCCATGTCGGGAAGCTTCTTCGCGCCGAACAGCAGGATGATGACGACGAGGATGAGAATGATCTCGGGGGCGCCGAGCCTTCCGAACATAAGTCTTTACCTTCTCACCGAGGCGGCTGGAGTGGGGTGCTGTCCGACCGGTCGGACAGGTGTCCGAACGATCGTGTTGTCAGCGATCGTAACGCTCAGGGGTGAACGTGAGGCAATCCCCGTGCGTACTCCCGGTCCGCGACCCGGGCCTCGTTCTCCGGTCCGCGACCAGCAGCGTACCTGCCCGGCACCCCGGGGTGACAGGGCGAAGTGACCCAAAACGCTTCCGGCGCAGGACTCACATCCTGTGCACAGCAGGACTCACAGCGCGTCCACAGAACGGGCCGTGCTCACGGCGGCCCGCTCCAGATCCTCCGCGGCCCTGCCGATGCGCTGCGCCGAGTCCGCGACCTGCCGTCCCAGCCGCTGCGCCTCCAGGAAGACCCGCACGGCGAGCACTCCGAGCACGAGAAGACCCAGGAAACCCACAGCGATCGCGAACATCGACCAGAACATGGTGGCGAGCCTAGAGGGTGGAGTGCAGCCGCAGGGTGCTGACCCCACCGCCGGTCAGCAGCTCGACGATCCGCTCCCCCGCGGGCTTGCGGACGGAGGTGTCGCAGTCGGGGCAGGTGAAGGAGTAGAAGGTGGTCTTGCTGGTGGCGCCGACGACCAGCCGCAGGGCCCCGGCGGCGAGCTCGAAATGGCCGCGGCAGTCCGGGCAGCCCGCCCGGAACACCATCGGGGAGACGCTCCGCATTCCCGAGAACGCGGACGCCACCGACATCCCCTGCACACCAGACGTCGCCGACTCGCTCAAAGCCCCTGCTCCTGCCTGTCGTACTGACCGTCGTACTGCCCGTCGCCGTTCGTATGAGTTCGGTGTGAACCCTGCGCCTCGACCCCGTCGTACGCCGCCAGCGCCTCGCGGGCCGCCAGCCGGGCGCTGTCGGCGAGCTCGGGCGGCGAGACGATCCGGCCGTCGCGGCCGAGCCGCAGCGCCAGACGCCGCAGGGACGTCGGGTCGGGGGTGCGCAGGGTAATACGCAGCCCGCCGTCCGCAAGCTCATCCGCACTGTCGTGCGGGTAGTACTCCGCGACCCAGCGTCCACCCGGGCTCACCTCGACCACGACCTCCGGGTCCTCGGCGGCCGGCTGCACCAGCGCCTGCGAGAGGTCCCGCAGCTCTATCTCGGGCGGCGCGGACGGCTCGTCGAGGATCTTGATCTCGGCGACCCGGTCGAGCCGGAAGGTACGGCGTGCCTCAGAGCGGCGGCACCAGGCCTCGACGTAGGTGTGACCGACGCTGACCAGGCGGATCGGGTCGATCTCCCGCTCGGTGACCTCATCGCGGGCGGGCGAGTAGTAGCGGATCCACAGCCGCCGCCGCTCGGAGATCGCGCGGTCGACGTCGGCGAACACCCCGCCCTCGGACTCGAAGGTCACCGACAGCCGGGAACTGGCCCCCGCCTGCTCCCCCGCCGCGGCCTCCACCTTCGCCGTGGCCCGCAGCAGCGCCTGCCGGTCGCCCTCGCGCAGACCGGGCAGGGTCGAGACGGCCCGGGCGGCGACGAGCAGCGCGGTGGCCTCGTCGGCGGCGAGCCGCAGCGGCTCGGCGACGTCATCGGGGTTGTGCCACCAGATGCGCTCGCCGTCGGTGTCGATGTCGAGGAGGTCGCCGCCCCGGAAGCTGGTGCCGCACATGGGCAGCACGTCGAGGTCGGAGACGAGCTCGTCCTCGGTGATCCCGAAGGCACGGGCGACGTCCTCGACCCGGGCGCCGGGCCGCTCCTTCAGATAGGTCACCAGCGAGAGCATCCGCCGGGTCTGGTCGATGGCGTTGACGGGCCTGACCGGTTTGCCTGCCACTGTGTTGCTCGCTCCCCCTCAGCCCTTGGCCACGGCACGCAGCCGGTCCACCACATCGGCCCGCAGTTCGGCGGGTTCCAGGACGACCACGTCCGGCCCGAACTCCACCAGCCAGGCGTCCAGGCCATGGCCGTACGGAATCTCCAACTCGTCCCACCCCCCGCCCAGTTCCCGCACCGCGGTGGCCTTCGCCCGCAGCGGGTAGCCGGCGTCCGTGCGCAGCCGGATCCGCGCGCTGCGGTCGGCGGTCTCCCCCGCCCAGCTCGCGACGGTCTCGCGGACGGTCACCACGTCGGGCACCTCGGCGGTGAAGCGGGCGCCACGCGAACGCACCTTGCCGGTGATCCGCGACAGCCTGAAGACCCGTTCGGCGCCCCGGTCGCGGTCCCAGCCCGCCAGATACCAGTGGCCGCGCCAGCACTCCAGCGCCCACGGCTCGACATGGCGGGTCTCGGGGCGCGCGGCGGTGGCCTTGCGGTACTCGAAGACGACCGGACGGCGGTCGCGGCAGGCCAGCATCAGCGGCTCGAACGCGGCCTCGTGCACCGGGATCCGCGGTTCGAGGGCGCCATGCGCCTCGTACGGGTCGAAGTCCTCGGGCAGCCCGGCCGCACGCAGCTTCTGCAGGGCACCGCTCGCCGCCCCCGCGAGCCGCGCCTGCTGCCACACCTTGGCGGCGAGACCGAGGGCGGCGGCCTCCTCGGCGTCGAGGGTGACGGGCGGCAGCCGGTTGCTGTCACGGCGGGCGAGGTAGCCGACTTCGCCGTCGAGGTTCTCCACGGTCTCGATGACGAGCCCGAGTTCGCGCAGATCGTCCTTGTCACGCTCGAACATCCGGTTGAACGAGTCGTCACTACCTGCTTCGAGGTAGGCCTCGATGGACTCACGCAGTTCGCGCTTGCTCAGCGGCCTGCGCGTCCCCAGCAGGCACAGCGCCAGGTTCATCAGCCGCTCGGCCTTGGCAATGGCCATCGACGCCCTTCGCCTCCCTATGGTGCTTACTGACGATGACCGTACCGCCCCGAAGTGGCGCGGCAAAAGCCGAGGGCCCATGCCCGGACAGGCATGGACCCCAGGTGATCGACAGTGATCGTACGACGATCAGACGGCGACCAGGTCGACGACGAAGATCAGCGTCTCGCCGGCCTTGATGGCCGGGGTCGGGCTCTGGTTGCCGTAGGCGAGGTGCGCGGGGATCGTCAGCTGACGACGGCCGCCGACCTTCATGCCCTGCACGCCGAGGTCCCAGCCCTTGATGACACGGCCGCCACCGAGCGGGAACTTGAACGGCGTACCACGGTTCCAGCTGGCGTCGAACTCCTCGCCGGTGCTGAAGGAGACACCCACGTAGTGCACGGTCACGTTCTGACCGGCCTGCGCGACCTCGCCGTCACCCTCCCAGATGTCCTTGATCTCGAGGTCCGCCGGGGCTTCGCCCTCAGGGAAGTCGATCTCGGGCTTCTCGATGCTCACGTCTCTAGCTCCTGCTTGTCTGCGGAAAGGCAACGCACACAGTCTTACACCCCGAAGGGGTCAGAGCTTCGCCAGGATGTCGACCGTGAAGACCAGCGTCGAGTCCTTCTCGATGCCGCTGCCGCTCGGCGGGTTGTCGCCGTAGCCCAGGGCCGGCGGGATGACGATGAGGACCCGGCTGCCGACCTTCTTGCCGGTCAGACCCTGCTTCCAGCCCTTGACGACCCCGTCGAGCGAGAACGACGTCAGGGTCTTGCGGGCGTACGTCGAGTCGAACTCCTTGCCGGAGTCCCACAGCACACCCTTGTACTGCACGAGCAGGCTGCTGTCGGCGGCCGCCTCCTCGCCGTCACCCTCGATGATGTAACTCGACACGAGCTTGGTCGGCGCGTCCTTCTTGGGGATCTCGATGGAGGGCGCCTTGCCGTCGGTGTTCGTCCCCACCTTGGGCAGATCCACATTGTCCTGCGCCACGTTCGTGCCCTTGGCGGAGCTCGTGACCGGGTACACGCCCTTCATGTCCACCACGAACACCAGCGTGTCGGTGCCCTTGATGCCACCCTCCGCATAGCCCTCCTTGCCGTAGCCCCAGGTGGGCGGGACGGAGAACTCGACGCGGCTGCCGACCTTCTTGCCCGCCAGCGCGTACCGCCAGCCGTCGATGATGCTGGCCTGGGCCAGCTGGATGGCGAGCGCGGCACCCCGGTCGAAGGAGTTGTCGAAGACCTTGGCCGTGTCCCAGATCTGACCCAGGTAGTTCGCCACCAGGAAGTCGCCCTCGGCGGCCGTCCTGCCGTTGCCCGCGATGACCGTCTTCACCGCGAGCTGGTCGGACGGGTCACCGCTGCCCTTGGCGACGGTGGGCTTCTCACCGAACTTCACGCCCGCGGTGATCGCCGGCAGCGGACCGTCCACGATCTTCGGCGCCGGCGCGGCGGACGTGGCCGAGGCGGAGGGCGACGCGCTGTCGCTGCTCTCCGCCGAACTCGCCCCGTCGTCATTGCACGCGGCGAGCGTGGCCATTCCTGCGGGTACGGCAATCAGTAGTGAGCGTCGGCGCACGGTAAGAGCCTCGTAATCGGTCGATCTTGTGGATGGCGTGCGCGCAACTCTACGGCGTGAGAAGGGCGCCGTACGGATAACGTACGGCGCCCGTGTGGCGTTCCGGAAGGCGAACCGGAACGCATTGCTCACATACCGGCGATCAGCTTCTCGACCCGGTCGTCGACGGAACGGAACGGGTCCTTGCACAACACCGTGCGCTGAGCCTGGTCGTTGAGCTTGAGATGGACCCAGTCGACGGTGAAGTCCCGACGCTGTTCCTGAGCCCGGCGGATGAAGTCACCGCGAAGACGGGCCCGAGTGGTCTGCGGGGGCACCGACTTGCCCTCGAAGATCTTCAAGTCGTTGCAGATACGGGCGGCTTGGCCCTTCCTCTCCAGAAGGTAGTAGAGACCACGACGACGGTGAATGTCGTGATACGCGAGGTCTATCTGCGCGACCCGCGGGTGGGACATGGTCATGTTGTGCTTGGCCCGGTACCGCTCGATGAGCTGGTACTTCATGACCCAGTCGATCTCGGTGCCGATCCGGTCGAGGTCCTCGGCCTCGATCGAGTCCAGCACCCGGCCCCACAGCTCCAGGACCTGCTCGACCGTTCCGGTACGGATACCGCGGCGCTCCACGAAGTCCACGGCCTTCTCGTAGTACTCGCGCTGCACCTCCAGCGCGGAGGCCTCCCGGCCACTGGCCAGACGCACCTTGCGCCGGCCGGTGATGTCATGGCTGACCTCACGGATCGCCCGGATCGGGTTCTCCAGGGTCAGGTCACGCATCACGGTGCCCGCCTCGATCATGCGCAGCACCAGGTCGGTCGCACCGACCTTGAGGAGCATGGTCGTCTCGGACATGTTCGAGTCGCCCACGATGACGTGCAGGCGGCGGTAGCGCTCGGCGTCGGCGTGCGGTTCGTCGCGCGTGTTGATGATCGGCCGGGAACGCGTCGTCGCCGAGGAGACGCCCTCCCAGATGTGCTCGGCCCGCTGGCTGACGCAGTACACGGCACCACGCGGGGTCTGCAGAACCTTGCCCGCGCCGCAGAGCAGCTGACGGGTGACAAGGAAGGGAATGAGGATGTCCGCGAGCCGGGAGAACTCCCCGTGGCGGGCGACGAGATAGTTCTCGTGGCACCCGTAGGAGTTGCCCGCCGAGTCGGTGTTGTTCTTGAAGAGGTAGACGTCGCCCGCGATTCCTTCCTCGTGCAGGCGTCGTTCGGCGTCCACCAGGAGTCCTTCGAGAATGCGCTCGCCTGCTTTGTCGTGCGTGACCAGTTCCGTCACGTTGTCACATTCGGGAGTCGCGTATTCCGGATGTGACCCGACATCGAGATAGAGGCGGGCGCCGTTTCGCAGAAAGACATTGCTGCTGCGGCCCCATGACACGACACGGCGGAAGAGGTACCGCGCCACCTCGTCGGGAGACAGCCGTCGCTGTCCCCTGAACGTACACGTGACGCCGTACTCGTTCTCCAGCCCGAAAATGCGGCGGTCCATGAGTGAACATTACGCCCGATCCCCTGTGCTGAAACGGGGTTCGACGGCACGGTTTGGATCATTTTCCGATGAAGCCGCAACCACCCCCCGCCCACCGGGAGCTGCGAGGACCCGTCCGGTGGCCAGCAGAACCAGCAGGGAGACACCCCCCGCGACACCCGGCACGGCAAACCCCCACAGGGCCCCTCCGGCCTCTACGACCGGCCCCGCGACACCCGTTCCGACCGAGGCACCCACGGTGAACGTCGTCACAAGCCAGGAGAAAGCCTCGGTGACCGTACCCCGCGGCGCGTGCTGGTCGACCAGCACGAAGGCACAGGCGATGGCAGGCGCCAGAAACACCCCGGCGACCACCGTGAGCAGCACCATGGCGACCGCCCCGGGCATCAGCAGCAACGGCAGATAACACACCGCCAGCAGGGCCACCAGCACCTGCAGTCGACGCCCCGGCTCACCGGTCCACCGCCGAGCGCCGTACACCGTGCCCCCGATGAGAGCACCCAGACCGATCGCCGCCATCAGCCAGCCGTACACCGCGTCCCCGCCGTGGTCGTCGGCGTACGGCACGGAGGCGACCGTGATGGAACCCAGCGCGATACCGACGAACAGGAACGCGCCCAGCAGCGCCAGCAGTCCGGGCGAGCGCAGCGCGCCGAGCCAGTGCGCCTCGCGCGGCGCCGAACGCCACGCGCGCGAGGGGCGCGAGAGAACCACGGAGAGCGCGCCGAGCACCCCGATGACATTCAGGACCAGCAGGGCGGCCCGGGCCGACCACAGCGACGTGCACACCGTCACCAGCAACGGCCCCACGGTGAACATGACTTCCTGCGCCACGGCGTCCATCGCGTACGCCGTGTGCACCTGCCCCTCCTTGCGCAGCACGCTCGGCCACAGCGCCCGCAGCCCGCCCTCCAGGGGCGGCGTGAAGAGCCCCGCGACGGCCACGGCGACACAGGCGGCCGCGAGACTGTCGGGGCCGGTGAAGGCGAAGGCGGCCATCCCGAGGGCCGAGACGATCGCGGCGGGCAGCTGGACGCGGGGCTGGCCGTACAGGTCCACCAGCCGGCCCAGCACGGGCTGACCGACGGCGTTGGCGACACCGTAGACCGCCGCGAGCGCTCCGGCGAGGCTGTACGAACCGCCCTCGGCGCGCACGAACAGCACGATCGCGATGGCGGCGGTCGCGTTCGGCAGTCGGCCCACGAGGGTGCCGACCAGCAACCGCGCAGCGTGCCTCGCCCTGAGGATCTCCAGGTATCCCGCGGACATGTCCCGCCCTTCCCGTGCCGTGAGACGTACGCCGGTGACGCATGAGGTTTTACGTATAACGTCCTCCGTCATACGTACCATGTGCGCTGACGACGAGTCCAGATGAAAGAGCAGGCAGCCGGTGGCACGAGGCAGCGCACGCCCCACCAGCCGCGACGTCGCCCAGGCCGTCGGCGTCTCCCAGGCCGCCGTCTCCCTGGTACTCGGCGACAAATGGCGCGGCCGCGTCTCCGAGGCCACCGCCGAACGCGTCCGCCAGGCCGCCCGCGAACTCGGCTACCGCCCCAACCTCGCCGCCCGCAACCTCCGCCTCGGCCGCACCCGCACCGTCCTGCTCGTCGTCCCCGCCCTCACCACGGAATTCTTCGCCGGCGTCTACACCGGCGCCGCACGCATCGCCGCCGAACACGGCTTCGGCGTCGTCCTGTACCCCTCCCCCGAAGGCGTCGGCCCCGCCAGAGACCCCTTCGCCTCCGCCCAGACCGCCCTCGACGGCGTCCTCGCCTCCTCCATGGCCGCCGACACCCTCACCGCCATCCGCGGCGGCGACCAGCTCCCCCTCGTCATGCTCGACAGCGACCCCCACGGCAGCCTGGGCGCCGCGACCGTGAACCTGGACATCGCCGACGGCACCCGCCAGATCGCCGACCACCTGCTGAACCTCGGACACCGACGCTTCCTGCACCTGGCCGCCGACATCCCCTCCTGGACCTTCGACGTACGCGCGCGTGAACTCGCCGCACGCCTCGCAGCGGTACCGGGCACCTCACTGCACACAGCACCCACCCCCATGTCCATCGAAGGCGCCCTGGCAGCCACCGAGACAGCCCTCCGGACACCCGGCCCACACCCCACCGCCGTCGTCTGCGACGACGACAAACTGGCCGCCGGCGCCTACAAAGCCCTGCGCCGAAAAGGCCTGCGCGTCCCCGACGACGTCTCCGTCACCGGCGTGGACGACATCGCCCTGGCCGCCGCCCTCGACCCGGAACTGACCACCGTACGACTCGACGCCGAACTGTTCGGCGAACACGGCATGCGCGCCCTGCTGGCCGTCCTGGAAGGCCACACACCCGACGCCGGAGACATCCCCGTCGAACTCGTCGTACGAGGCTCCACAGCGCCACCCACCGCCCCCTGAACACCCTTGTGCCCCGGCCGGGACATCGGCCGGGGCACACAAAGAGACGAAACGAGGCGCGGGACTACTCCTCCTCGGAGCTCTCCGCCTCGGTGGCCGCGCCACCGGCCTCGAGAAGCCGGTCCAGCTGACGACCGACAATGCGCTTGAACTTACGCTGCTGCGGACGCGTACGGTCCAGCACCGCGACCTCCAGACGCTCGGCGGGAATCTCCCGCTCCGTGCCATTGGTGTCCCGGGACAGAGCCTGGACAGCCAGCTTGAGAGCCTCGGCGAGACTCATACCGTCCTGATGACGCTGATCGAGATAACCACTGATCTGCTCGGCATTGCCACCCACCGCGACCGAACCGTGCTCGTCCACGATCGAACCGTCATGCGGCAACCGGTAGATCTGATCACCCTCAGGCGTGTCACCCACCTCGGCCACGACCAGCTCCACCTCGTACGGCTTCTCGGCCGCACTGGAGAAGATCGTGCCCAGCGTCTGGGCGTAGACGTTGGCGAGACCACGGGCGGTCACGTCGTCACGGTCATAGGTGTAACCACGCAGGTCGGCGTACCGGACACCACCGATCCGCAGGTTCTCGTACTCGTTGTACTTACCGGCGGCCGCGAAACCGATCCGGTCATAGATCTCACTGAACTTGTGCAGCGCGCGGGACGGGTTCTCGCCGACGAACACGATGCCGTCGGCGTACTGCAGCACGACCAGGCTGCGGCCACGGGCGATGCCCTTGCGGGCGTACTCCGCCCGGTCGGCCATCGCCTGCTGGGGGGAGACATAGAACGGCGTCGACACCGGTTATCCGTCCCTTTCTGTCGAAGTCACTGCGATCACCTTGAAAGAACCGGATCCGCCGCTACAGCAGCGCGGCCCGCGGACCGTCGGGCTGCTCCAGACGCCGCTCCAGGATCGAGCGGGCGATCTCGGAGGACTCCTCGTCCGTGAGCCGGCGGAAGCCGTCCTCGGTGATCACGGTGACGATCGGATAGATCCGGCGGGCGACATCGGGACCACCGGTCGCCGAATCGTCGTCAGCCGCGTCATAGAGAGCCTGCACCACGAGCATCGTGGCCTGGTCCTCCGTCAGGTCGGCACGGAAGAGCTTCTTCATGGCACCGCGCGCGAAGATCGAGCCGGAGCCGGTGGCGGCGTAGTTGTGCTCCTCGGAGCGGCCGCCGGTGACGTCGTACGAGAAGATACGACCCCGCTCACGGTCCACGTCGTAACCCGCGAACAGCGGGACCACGGCCAGACCCTGCATGGCCATACCGAGGTTGGAACGGATCATGGTCGACAGACGGTTCGCCTTGCCCTCCAGGGACAGCTGCGCACCCTCGACCTTCTCGAAGTGCTCCAGCTCCAGCTGGAACAGCTTCACCATCTCGACGGCCAGACCGGCGGTACCGGCGATACCCACCGCCGAGTACTCATCGGCCGGGAACACCTTCTCGATGTCCCGCTGCGCGATGACATTCCCCATCGTGGCCCGCCGGTCACCGGCGAGGACGACCCCGCCCGGGAACGTCACCCCGACGATCGTGGTGCCGTGCGGCGCCTCGATCACACCCTGCGTCGGCGGCAGTTGACGGTTGCCCGGCAGGATCTCCGGCTGGTGCTCGGACAGAAAGTCCATGAACGAGGACGACCCAGGCGTCAGGAAGGCAGCTGGTAGACGCCCGGTGCTACGAGTGTTGGCTTCCACGCGTTTCCTTCCAGGTAAGCGGCGGCCCGACGGACGGCGTCGGGATCGTCTCCCAACTTGCCGATGGCCGAATTGCAGTTGAAGCACAGTACGCCACGGACCCTACCCGTCTTGTGGCAATGATCCACATGTACGGCTGGAGCCTTTAGGCAGATGACGCAGAGCCCCATCTGAGAGGCGACCATCTCGTCACGGTCGGCTTCGGTGAGGCCGTAGTGACGCTTCAGGTGGCCCGCGCGACCCTTGATCGCCTTGCATGACTTGCAGAGAGTGGCCAGCCCGTCCGAAGCGCTACGGTTCCGCGTCCACTCACTGTGCGGTTTGATCTCGCCGCAGGTACGGCAGCACTTGTGCCCTTCGGGCACGCCCACCCTGGGCCGAACATTGCGCCCTTTGGCTACCTGGCGCTGCTGGTGGTAGGCAGCCGCGCACTCCCGGCAGTACGACTGCAGGCCGTCCCGAATCGACTTGTTGCTCGCGAACGCTGCTCGCGGCTTGTGTTGCTTGCACCGCGAGCAGCGCTTCTCGCTGTCTTCGATCTCCAAAACGACCATCCCCCGCAACCTTCGAATCGAAGGCTACTGGCCGCCCTTCTGAACGAAACTTCGAACGAAGTCCTCTGCGTTCTCCTCGAGCACATCATCGATTTCGTCCAGAACCGAGTCCACGTCATCACTGAGCTTCTCGTGCCGCTCCTTGAGGTCCTCGGTGGCTGCCGCTTCCGGCGCCGCCTCTTCGACTTCCTCGGTGGAGCGTGTGGCCTTCTGCTGGCCGCCGCCGGTGTCCTTGGTTGACATAACCCTCACCCCGCTCGTTTCGCCCGACATGGTCGCCAGGTCGGCTTATCCGCCGATCGGTGATGATCAGACCCTACAAGCCCGGTCTGACATCGGCCCCGCAGTTTCCTCAACGTACGGGGGCCACCTCGATGATTCCCGGACGGTGGGATTTCCACTCTGTCCGGCCGACATGGTCCGTGTACCGGGTCAGCCGCCCGACAGGACCCTGACCAGGTCTTCCGCCGTGCGACAGCGGTCCAGGAGCTCCTTGACGTGATTTCGCGTTCCGCGAAGCGGTTCGAGGGTTGGGACCCGCTGGAGCGAGTCCCGGCCCGGGAGGTCGAAGATCACGGAGTCCCAGGAGGCCGCGGCGACGTCGTCGGCGTACTGCTCCAGGCAGCGGCCCCGGAAGTACGCCCGGGTGTCCTCCGGCGGCTTCGTACGGGCCCGCTCGACGTCGGACTCGTCCAGGAGGCGCTTGATGCGGCCGCGGGCGGCGAGACGGTTGTAGAGGCCCTTCTCGGCCCGTACGTCGGCGTACTGGAGGTCGAGGAGGTGGAGCTTGGCCGCGTCCCAGTCGAGGCCGTCGCGGCGCCGGTAGCCCTCCATGAGCTCGCGCTTGGCGACCCAGTCCAGTTCGCCGGCGAGGCTCATGGGGTCGTTCTCGAGCCGGTTGAGAGTGTCCTCCCAGCGGGCGAGGACGTCCTTGGTCTGTTCGTCGGCGTCGGAGCCGAAGCGCTCCTCGACGTATTTGCGGGACAGCTCGAAGTACTCCATCTGCAGCTGGACCGCGGTGAGTGTCCGGCCGCTGCGGAGGGTGACCAGGCGCTGAAGCGTGGGGTCGTGGGAGACCTGGTGGAGGGTGCGGACGGGCTGGTCCACGGCCAGGTCGACGGCGATGAAGCCGTCCTCGATCATCGACAGGACCAGGGCGGTCGTGCCGAGCTTCAGGTATGTCGAGATCTCCGAGAGGTTCGCGTCGCCGATGATCACATGGAGGCGGCGGTACTTCTCGGCGTCCGCGTGCGGCTCGTCGCGGGTGTTGATGATCGGGCGCTTGAGGGTGGTCTCCAGGCCGACCTCGACCTCGAAGTAGTCGGCGCGCTGGCTGATCTGGAAGCCGTGTTCGTGGCCGTCCTGGCCGATGCCGACGCGGCCCGCTCCGGCGAAGACCTGGCGGGAGACGAAGAAGGGGGTGAGGTGGCGCACGATGTCCGAGAAGGGGGTCTCCCGCTTCATCAGGTAGTTCTCGTGCGTGCCGTAGGAGGCGCCCTTGTTGTCGGTGTTGTTCTTGTAGAGGTGGATCGGCTGGGCGCCGGGGAGCTGGGCGGCGCGTTCGGCGGCTTCGGCCATGATGCGCTCGCCGGCCTTGTCCCAGAGGACGGCGTCGCGTGGGTTGGTGACCTCGGGGGCGCTGTATTCGGGGTGTGCGTGGTCGACGTAGAGGCGTGCGCCGTTGGTGAGGATGACGTTGGCGAGGCCGATGTCCTCGTCGGTGAGCTGGCTGGAGTCGGCGGATTCGCGGGCGAGGTCGAAGCCCCGCGCGTCCCGCAGCGGGTTCTCCTCCTCGAAGTCCCAGCGGGCTCGTCGGGCCCGGTGCATCGCCGCCGCGTAGGCGTTGACGATCTGGGACGAGGTGAGCATGGCATTGGCGTTGGGGTGGCCGGGGACGGAGATCCCGTACTCCGTCTCGATGCCCATTACTCGCCGTACAGTCATGCGGCCCTCCTTGCCCGGCGGCGCCCTCGGTCGGGGGCGGCGCTCAAGTACCGCTGGCGCTCCGGTGCGTGTGCGGTGCCCGTCCCCGCACTGCGCGACTCGGCGGTACCGAAGAGCCTAGAACGGCTTTGCGCTGGTGGGGAGATCATTTGCGTCATTGCCTTGCACGCCTCTTGTTCCGGTTAGTTGCCTGAAAAACAGTCGGCTGCGGGTACCCGGTGAGGGCACCCGCAGCCGCCCCGCTTTTACAGGTACTGACCGGTGTTGGCCACCGTGTCGATGGAGCGTCCGGTGTCGGCGCCCTGCTTTCCGGTGATGAGGGTACGGATGTAGACGATCCGTTCGCCCTTCTTTCCGGAGATCCGGGCCCAGTCGTCGGGGTTGGTGGTGTTGGGCAGGTCCTCGTTCTCCTTGAACTCGTCCACGCAGGCCTGGAGGAGGTGGGAGACCCTGAGGCCCTTGGCCTGGTGGTCGAGGAAGTCCTTGATCGCCATCTTCTTGGCGCGGCCCACGATGTTCTCGATCATGGCGCCGGAGTTGAAGTCCTTGAAGTAGAGGACTTCCTTGTCGCCGTTGGCGTAGGTGACTTCCAGGAAGCGGTTCTCCTCGGATTCGGCGTACATGTGTTCCACCGCGGTCTGGATCATGCTCTGGACCGTGGTGGTCTTGCTGCCGCCGTGCTCGCCGACGTCGTCGGAGTGCAGGGGGAGGCGTTCGGTCAGGTACTTGCCGAAGATGTCCTTGGCGGCCTCGGCGTCGGGACGCTCGATCTTGATCTTCACGTCCAGGCGGCCGGGGCGCAGGATGGCGGGGTCGATCATGTCCTCGCGGTTGGAGGCGCCGATCACGACCACGTTCTGCAGGCCTTCCACGCCGTCGATCTCGGCGAGCAGCTGCGGGACGATGGTGTTCTCCACGTCCGAGCTGACGCCGGATCCGCGGGTGCGGAAGAGGGATTCCATCTCGTCGAAGAAGACGATGACGGGTGTGCCCTCGGAGGCCTTCTCGCGTGCACGCTGGAAGACGAGGCGGATCTGCCGCTCGGTCTCGCCGACGTACTTGTTGAGGAGTTCGGGGCCCTTGATGTTGAGGAAGAAGCTCTTGCCCTGGGCCTGGCCGGTGACTTCGGCGACCTTCTTGGCCAGCGAGTTGGCGACGGCCTTGGCGATGAGCGTCTTGCCGCATCCGGGGGGTCCGTAGAGCAGGACGCCCTTGGGGGGCCTGAGTTCGTGCTCCTTGAACAGGTCGGGATAGAGGTAGGGAAGTTCGACCGCGTCGCGGATCGCCTCGATCTGGCCGCCCAGACCGCCGATCTGCTCGTAGCCGATGTCGGGAACTTCTTCGAGGACGAGTTCTTCGACCTCGCTCTTGGGAACGACTTCGTAGACATAGCCGGAGCGGGGTTCGAGCAGGAGGGCGTCGCCGGGGCGGATGGTGATGTCCAGCAGCGGCTCGGCGAGCCGCACCACCCTCTCCTCGTCGGTGTGGCCCTGCACCAGTGCGCGTTCGCCGTCCTCGAGGATCTCCTTGAGGGTGACGATGTCACCGACGCTCTCGAACTCCATGGCCTCGACCACGTTGAGCGCTTCGTTGAGCATCAGCTCCTGGCCGCGCCGGAGCTCTTCGAGCTCGACGCTGGGGCTGACGTTCACGCGGAGTTTGCGTCCTCCGGTGAAGATGTCGGCGGTGCCGTCCTCGTTGGCCTGCAGGAAGACTCCGAAGCCGGCCGGTGGCTGTGCGAGCCGGTCGACTTCCTCCTTGAGGGCCACGATCTGGTCGCGGGCTTCGCGGAGTGTGTTGGCCAGTCGTTCGTTCTGGGCGGACACGCCGGCCAGGTTGGTCTGCAGTTCGACGATCCGCTCTTCGAGAATCCTCGTGTGCCGCGGAGAGTCGGCGAGCTTGCGTCGCAGGACGGCGATCTCCTGCTCAAGGTAGGCAATCTGCCCGGCCGGGTCGTCGGACCCTCGTCCCGGGCGGATGCCGCGGTTCATGTCGTCGTCGTGGGCTGCCACGGTCCTCACCTCCTCCAAGGGGAGCTGGACGCTTCCAGACCCTACCTGGGTGGGTGTCGATTGAAACCCCTAGATCACTATGAGTGTCAAGGTGTGTCGTCGGTCACCCTGCGCCATCCCTCTACGCCGTGTGGATACCCAGTGAACGTGCTTCAGAAGCGGACTGTTCCAAGGTCGGAGTGCTCGAAATCTTCCACGGCGGGGCCGAGTTGCCCACAGCGCCGCCGGTCGGGGGCCCGTGGAACACCGGCTCGGGCGCCCGTGGCCCGCTCCGTCGGGGCTCCGGTACGGCTCGATCGCGCCTTGAGTTCGTTGACGGAGCGTGTACGGACGGGCGGGGCGTGTCACGGCGTGCGGCAGCCTCCGCGGGGCCGTCGGGTGCGGTTGGCCGGGGGTAGGGTCGAGGGAGTTCAGCACCCGATGGGGCAGGAGACATGAGCGTGCAGCAGGAAGCCGTGGCCGACGGTGAGGCTCTGGAGGTCTGGATCGATCAGGATCTCTGTACCGGCGACGGTATCTGTGTGCAGTACGCGCCGGAGGTGTTCGAGCTGGACATCGACGGGCTGGCCTATGTGCGGGGCTCGGGTGACGAGCTGCTCCAGGACAAGGGCGCGACGACGCCGGTGCCGCTGCCGTTGCTGACGGATGTGGTGGACTCCGCCAAGGAGTGTCCCGGTGAGTGCATCCATGTGCGGCGGGTGTCGGACCGGGTCGAGGTGTTCGGGCCCGACGCGGGCTGAGTCTTCGGCGCCCTGCGTGCGTACTAGACGCTGTGGGCGCCTGCGGGCGTGGACCGGACGAACGCGCCGTCCTTCCACTGCCACTTGGCGCTCGTGTTCACGTCGGGGCAGCAGCTGGGTACGGAGTCCGAGGAGTAGCCGACCATGTCGGCGGCGACCGTCGCGTCGGAGACCGTGAGGGTCTTGACGGTGATGCGGTCCTTGGGGTCGACGAGGGTTGCCACGACGCGGGGGGTCTTGGCGTCGGCGGCCTGGGTGAGGACGTAGACGCCGTCGGGCGGGGTGCCCATGGGGGCGTCGCAGTGGACGACGGCGACGGTTTCGGGCCTGCCGTCGCCGTCGAGGTCGCCGGAGGCTTTCTTCACCACCAGTGCCTTGACCGGGCCGCATTCGATGGGGAAGTCGATGTCGGTGGGGTCGGGGGCGGTGAC
>NZ_JABERD010000065.1 GCF_013044505.1 Streptomyces sp. S3(2020)
CCCTGAGACACACCGCCCGACTCCTCCCCGCCTCCTCCCCGCCGAGATGCCGGTGGGTTTCCTCGCCGGCGCCCGCCCGCCAAGGCGCTGGTCGGTTTCCTCCGACACCCGCCCATTGAGATGCCGCCTGCCCACCGAGGTGCCGGTCCGTTCCCTCCGGCATCCGTCCACCGAAAGGATCCCGATGCAGATCGTCATCGTCCTGTTCGACCGCTTCACCGCCCTCGACGCCGTGGGACCGTACGAGACCCTCGGCCGGCTCCCGGACGCGGAGCTGTTCTTCGCCGCCGAGCGGACCGGGCCCGTCCGCGCCGACACCGGCAACCTCGCGATCACCGCCGACCGGGCGCTCGCCGACGTGCCGAGCCCGGACATCGTGGTCGTCCCCGGCGGCCCCGGCCAGACCCCGCAGATGGAGAACGAGACGCTCCTGGACTGGCTGCGCGCCGCCGACGCCACCAGCACCTGGACGACGTCCGTGTGCACCGGCTCGCTGCTGCTGGCCGCCGCCGGACTCCTTCAGGGCCGCCGCGCGACCTCGCACTGGCTGGCCCTGGACTTCCTGGAGCGGTTCGGCGCCGAGCCCACGGGGGAGCGGGTCGTCCTCGACGGCAAGTACGTCACCGCGGCCGGCGTCTCCTCCGGCATCGACATGGGGCTCACCCTGCTCGGCCGGATCGCCGGCGACGAACACGCCCAGGCCGTACAGCTGTTGACGGAGTACGACCCGCAGCCGCCCTACGACGCCGGCTCGCCCGAGAAGGCCCCGGCACACCTCGTCGAGGAGTTCCGCTCCAAGAGCCGGTTCATCCTGACGTAGTCCAGGTGAAGCGCGGCTGCCTGCGCTCCAGGAACGCGGCGACACCCTCCGCGGTGTCGCCGTTGCCGCGTGCCTGCTCGGCCCAGTGGCCGTCCCGGTCCGCGACCCCGCCCGCGAACTCCTTCGCCGCGGCCTGCGTCAGCTGCGAACGGGACGTCAGGATCCTGGTGAACTCGACCACCCGCTTGCCCAGTTCGTCCTCCGGCAGCACCTCGTCGACCAGTCCGGTGCGCAGCGCCCGGTCGGCGTCGATCAACTCACCGGAGAACAGCAGGTACTTGGTGGCGGCCGGCCCCACCAGCGCCACCAGCCTCCGGGTGGAGGAGGCCGGATACACGATCCCCAGCTTGGCCGGCGTCACCCCGAACAGCGAACCCTCGGCCGCGAACCGCAGATCGCAGGCCGCCGCGAGCTGCGACCCGCCGCCCACGCAGTGCCCGCGGATCGCCGCCAGCGTCGGCTTCGGGAAGGCCGCGAGGGCCTCCTCGGCCGCCATCGCGAGCCCCTGCGCCTCGTCCGGCGACCCCCGCAGCGTGGAGATGTCGGCCCCGGCGCAGAACGTCCCGCCCTCCCCGGTCAGCACCAGCGCCCGTACGTCCGGGTCGGCGGCGAGGGTGGCGAGCAACGGCGGCAGCGCCCGCCACATCGCGGCCGTCATCGCGTTGCGCTTGGCCGGATGGTGGATGACGACGGTGGCGACCGAATCGGTCACGCTGTACAGCAGCTGGGGCTCCATGGCCGGATGCTAACCGCCGTCGACGCCCGTACGATCGGGGAGGGGTCCCGTGCGAGGAGGCGCCGATGGCCAGGGACGAGACCGCCAGGCTGAGCAGGAGCTTCGGCTGGCTGGCCGCGCTCGGCGTGATCCTGGTGCTCGTCGGGCTCATCTACACCGGGGTGGCCACGCTCACCTCGATGCTCCTGTTCGGCTGGCTGCTGCTGATCGGCGGCGCCGTCGGTCTGCTGCACGCGATCCAGGCACGCGGCACCAACTTCTTCTGGCTGGGCGTCGTGGTCGCGGCCCTGAACATCGCGGCCGGTGTGGTCGTCATCCGCAGACCCGAGGCGGCGGCCGAGGCGCTGACCATGTTCGCCGCGCTGCTCTTCCTGACCGGCGGGGTGTTCCGGCTGGCCGGCAGCCTGGTGGTGCGCGGTACGCAGTTCGGCTGGACCCTGGTGCAGGGCGCCTTCGGGCTGCTCCTCGGCATCCTCGTGCTGGCCTCCTGGCCGAGCAGCAGCAAGTACGTCATCGGCTGCTTCTTCTCGCTCGCGCTGCTCTTCGACGGGCTCGGTCTGATCGCCACCGGGTTCGGCGGGCGGCGGGTCGTCGGCATGGTCTCCGAGCGGCTCGCCGCAGAGGACCGCGCACGGAGCGAAACGGACGAGGCGGTCGCCAAACCCGTACAACCCGAATAGTTCGCGAACGCGGCACAAGTGGGACATGAGCGGTCCCCTTGTCGACCAGGTCATGCGGGAGCGGTCGCAAACGCTCGATATCTGCTGACTTCTGTTCAGTCATCCGGCGCGGAGCGACGCGTTACCAACACTCGACGTGTGGTGACAATCGAGCGCGAGGGTGGCGACCGGACGATGGAGAACCATGGGCGCGGGTCCGGCCCACGCCCAGCAGCCGGCGAGGTCGAGGAGCCGGCCCCCGGTCTGCCCGGGCCCCTGCCGTACGAAGGCGTCTGGCGGTTCACCGCCCCCGCCGTCGACGCCTCGGTCCCGCAGGCGCGCCACGCCGTGCGGGACCTGCTGCTGCGTCAGGGCGTACCGGTCTCGGACGAGCTGGTGCAGGGACTCCTGCTGATCGTCTCCGAACTGGTCACCAACGCGGTGCGGCACGCGGCGCTGCTGTCGCCGATGCTCGCCGTGGAGATCGCCGTCGGCGCCGAGTGGCTGCGGGTGTCGGTGGAGGACGACCACCCCTACCGCCCGACCGCGCTGGAGGCCGACCACGGCCAGACCGGCGGCCGTGGTCTGCTGCTCGTGCGCGAGATCACCCGCGAGGCGGGCGGCGTCTGCGATGTCGAGCACACGGCGAACGGCGGCAAGGTGATCTGGGCCGCCCTGCCGCTCGTACCCGTGCGGGTGCCGTAGGGGGCGGCCGTCACCAGCCTGCGGACGGGCCCGTCAGCTCCCTGACCGCGGGACGGGCCGCGTCCAGCACCGTCATGAACCAGGACGAGAAGGTGTCCTTGGCATGCCGCTCCGTCAGCTCGGCGGGCGTCACGAAGACCGTCTCGCCGACCTCCTCCGGGTCCGGGCGCAGGGGTGACTGCACCAGGCCGACGAAGAGGTGGTTGTACTCCTGCTCCACCAGCCCCGAGTCCGGGTCCGGGTGGTTGTAGCGGACCGTGCCCGCCTCGGCGAGCAGCGACGGGGAGGCGCCCAGCTCCTCGTACGTGCGCCGGGCCGCCGCCGCGAAGGGCGCTTCACCCGGATAGGGGTGGCCGCAACAGGTGTTGGACCACACTCCGGGGGAGTGGTACTTGCCCAGCGCGCGCTGCTGGAGCAGCAGCCGGCCCCGCTCGTCGAAGAGGAACACGGAGAAGGCGCGGTGCAGCTGCCCCGGCGCCTGATGGGCGGCGAGCTTCTCCGCGGTGCCGATCGTGACGCCGTCCTCGTCGACCAGTTCCAGCAGAATCGCGTCAGCTGTGCCGTTCGACGGACTGTGCGTCGCGGTGGCAGGTGTGATCGGCATACCCATCCTTCGCATCGGTTTTTCGCGCCCCAAGTCTGCCGCACAAATACGGCACTCCCGGCAGTTGATCGTGCCCGGCGCGGCGGACGGGGAACCGTCCTGGGTGACGCTGTGGGGTGGAGGACGCGGCCGGGCACCGGATCGCTGCATTCCGCCCGAAGCGCGCTCTCGGGACTCTCCCGTGTCCCCACGGGACCCTTCAGTGGCAGAGCTTCGCCTCGTGCTCCGCGTGCCCCACCGGCTCCAGCTGGAAGGTGCAGTGCTCCACGTCGAAGTGGTCGCCGAGGCAGCCCTGGAGCTCGTGGAGCATCTTCTCGTGACCGATCGCACTGAGCACGTCCGAGCGCACCACCACGTGCGCGGACAGCACCGGCATCCCGGAGGTGATCGTCCAGGCGTGCAGGTCGTGGACGTCCTCGACACCGTCGAGGGCCAGTATGTGGGCCCGTACGTCGTCCATGTCGACGTTCTTCGGGGCCGCCTCCAGCAGGACGTCGAGGGTCTCCCGCAGCAGCTTCCAGGTGCGCGGCACGATCATCAGGCCGATGACGAGGGAGGCGATCGGGTCGGCGGCCTGCCAGCCGGTGGCCAGGATCACCACCGCGGAGACGATCACCGCGAGCGAACCCAGCGCGTCCGCCGCGACCTCCAGGAAGGCGCCCCGCACGTTCAGGCTCTCCGCCTGTCCGCGTACCAGCAGCGACAGCGAGATCATGTTCGCGACCAGGCCGATCGCGCCGAACACGATGGTCAGCCCGCCCTCGGTGCCGGCGGGCGTGATGAACCGCTGGATCGCCTCGTACAGGACATAGCCGCCGACGCCGAGCAGCAGCAGACAGTTGGCGAGCGCGGCGAGGATCTCGGCGCGGGCGTAACCGAAGGTGCGCTTGCCGCTCGGCGGGAGGCCCGCGAAGTGGATCGCCATCAGGGCCATGCCGAGGCCCAGCGCGTCCGTCGCCATGTGCGCCGCGTCCGCGACCAGGGCGAGGGAGTCCGCCATGACGCCGCCGACGATCTCGACCACCATGACGGTGAGCGTGATCGACAGCGCGACCCGCAGCCTGCCGCGGTACGCCGCGGTCGCCGTGCCGCCGGCCGGCGCATGCGAGTGCGCGTGCCCGTGATCGTGCCCTGCCCCCATGGAAGCCGCCTCCTGTCATCCGTCCGGAACAGTCCGTCCGGGGTCACAGTGAACTACGGGTGGGGGGTATGGGGCAACGCGGCACTGAACACCGTTGTCATGTGCCCTGACCTGCGGAAACGATCCGCAGGTCAGAACGCTCCCGAGTCACCCGGCGTGGTGCGTTCGCCAGCCCTGCCAGGCCGACTCGATCATCTCGCGCACCCCGCGGCGGGCGGTCCAGCCGAGCTCCTCGGCGGCCCGGGCGGCCGAGGCCACCGAGACCGGGGCGTCGCCGGGGCGCCGCGGTTCCACGACGGCGGGCCGCCGGTCACCGGTGACCTCGCCGATGACGGTGACCATCTCGCGCACGGAGACGCCCTCGCCGCGGCCGATGTTGACGGTGAGGTCCCCGCTGCGGTCGCCGAGCCGTCGCGCGGCCGCCAGATGCGCCTCCGCCAGGTCGGCGACATGGATGTAGTCACGGATACAGGTGCCGTCCGGCGTCGGATAGTCGTCGCCGAAGATCCGCGGGGCCTCGTCGCGGGTGAGCCGGTCGAAGACCATCGGCACGATGTTGAAGACGCCGGTGTCCGCCAGCTCCGGCGCGGCCGCCCCCGCCACGTTGAAGTAGCGCAGGCACACGGTCGAGATGCCGTGCGCCTGCCCGGCCGCCCGCACCAGCCACTCGCCGGTGAGCTTCGTCTCGCCGTACGGGTTCACCGGACCGCACGGAGTGTCCTCCGTGATCAGCTCCACGTCGGGGTTGCCGTAGACGGCCGCGGACGAGGAGAAGAGGAAGCGCTCGATCCCGGCCTCGGCGACGGCTTCGAGGAGTGTCGCCAGTCCGCCGACGTTCTCCTGGTAGTAGCGCGTCGGCCGGGCGACGGACTCGGCGACCTGCTTGCGCGCGGCCAGGTGCACGACCCCGGTCACCCCGTGCTCGGCGAGCACCCGCTTCAGCAGACCGGCGTCCAGCGACGAACCCCGTACCAGCGGCACGTCCGCCGGCAGCCGCGCCGGGATCCCGGCCGACAGATCGTCCAGCGCGAGGACGCGCTCCCCGGCGTCCGTCATGGCCCGCGCCACGTGGGCCCCTATGTATCCCGCTCCACCTGTGATCAGCCATGTCATGGTCGCCCACCCTATGTCGAGGCGATGGCGGGCCCCGCAATGTCCCGGATGTCCGGTCCGGTGGTCCGCGGTTTGTGGGCGAGGCCCGTGATCACCCATGATGATCGCGGCAAAGGCCGGGGGAGACGGCGTTGATCGGCCCGTGAACGGGCGGTGAACGCGGGCTTCCCGGCATCCGATAGCCTCTGCCGACATGCCGCCCGGGCGCGCCGAGCCACGCCGAGGGGCGCCCCCACCATGCAGATGACCGGCGCCTCGCGTCGGCACCCAGGGAGTGAGTTCGGTTGTCGACCGCCATCCTCACCGGTCAGCCGGTCCCCGGATCGTCGATCGAGGGCGATCTGCGGTCGCTCGGCTTCGACGTCCGGGTCGCCTCGGACGCCGCCGACGCCGAGACGCTTCTCGCCCAGGTCCCGGGTGAGGAGCGGGTCGCGGTGGTCGACGCCCGCTTCGTGGGCCATCTGCACGCCCTGCGCCTCGGCCTCACCGACCCCCGCTTCCCGCTCGCCGCGATCTCCGGCGCGGTCACCGCACAGCCGGCCGGGCGTCAGGCACTGACCCGTGCGATGGCCCGGGAGAGCAGCGCCGGCGGCGGGACGACGGTCGCCGTGGACAGCCTCGCCGACCGCATCGTCACCGCGCTGGACACCGAGCAGGCCGGTGTCCACCACCCCGAGCTCGGCAGCCTGGTCGCCGCCGTACCCACGGACCCGCAGACCCGCAACGAGGCACGGCAGGCCGTCGCCGACGTCGACGACGAAGCCGTACGCCTGAAGTCGGCCGTGAAGTCCCGGGACGGCTTCTTCACCACCCACTTCATCAGCCCCTACTCCCGCTACATCGCCCGCTGGTGCGCCCGCCGGGGCCTGACCCCGAACCAGGTCACCACCGCCTCCCTGCTCACCGCCCTGATCGCGGCGGGCAGCGCGGCCACCGGCACCCGGGCCGGCTTCATCGCCGCCGGCGTCCTGCTGATCGCGTCCTTCGTCCTGGACTGCGTCGACGGCCAGATCGCCCGCTACTCCCTGCAGTACTCCACGCTCGGCGCCTGGCTCGACGCCACCTTCGACCGGGCCAAGGAGTACGCCTACTACGCCGGTCTGGCGCTGGGCGCGGCCCGCGGCGGCGACGACGTATGGGCGCTGGCGCTCGGCGCGATGATCCTCCAGACCTGCCGGCACGTCGTCGACTTCTCCTTCAACGAGGCGAACCACGACGCCACCGCCAACACCAGCCCCACCGCCGCGCTCTCCGACAAGCTCGACAGCGTCGGCTGGACGGTGTGGATCCGCCGGATGATCGTGCTGCCGATCGGCGAGCGCTGGGCGATGATCGCGATCCTGACGGCGGCCACGACTCCTCGGATCACCTTCTACGCGCTGCTCATCGGGTGCGCGTTCGCGGCGACGTACACGACGGCGGGCCGGGTGCTGCGGTCGCTGACGCGCAAGGCGCAGCGGACCGACAGGGCGGCGCAGGCGCTCGCGGACCTGGCGGACAGCGGGGCGCTCGCCCAGTTGCTCGCGCGCTTCCTGCCGAGCCGGCTCCCCGCACTGGCGCCTGTCCTCGCGGCCATCGGTGCGGTGTCCGTCGTGCTGGCGGCCTGGATCGACGGACCGGGCTGGTCGGCCGTCGTGTGCGGCGCCGTTTATGTCCTGTTGTCCGCCGATGCCGTCTCGCACCCCCTCAAGGGCGCCCTCGACTGGTTGATCCCCCCGTTCTTCCGGGCGGCCGAGTACTGCACGGTCCTGGTGCTGGCGGCGAAGTCGGACGTGAACGGAGCCCTTCCTGCGGCTTTCGGGCTGGTGGCGGCTGTCGCCTACCATCACTACGACACGGTGTACCGCATCCGCGGCAACGCCGGCGCGTCCCCGGCCTGGCTGGTGCGCGCCATCGGGGGGCACGAAGGGCGGACGCTGCTCGTCACCGTCCTGGCCGCCGCGCTCACCGCCTCGCAGTTCACGGTCGCGCTCACGGCTCTCGCCGTGGCCGTGGCCCTGGTGGTGCTCTTCGAGAGCATCCGCTTCTGGGTGTCCTCCGGGGCGCCCGCCGTACACGATGAAGGAGAACCCGCATGATCGGCCTCGTGCTGGCGGCCGGCGCCGGACGGCGTCTGCGCCCCTACACCGACAGCCTTCCCAAGGCTCTGGTGCCGGTGGGTCCCGCGGGCATAGAGGGCGAACCGACGGTCCTGGACCTCACCCTCGGCAACTTCGCCGAGATCGGTCTGACCGAGGTCGCGATCATCGTCGGCTACCGCAAGGAAGCCGTGTACGAGCGCAAGGCGGCCCTGGAGGCGAAGTACGGCCTCAAGCTGACCCTCATCGACAACGACAAGGCCGAGGAGTGGAACAACGCCTACTCCCTGTGGTGCGGACGTGACGCCCTCAAGGACGGCGTGATCCTCGCCAACGGCGACACCGTGCACCCGGTCTCCGTCGAGAGGACGCTGCTCGCCGCGCGCGGCGAGGGCAAGCGGATCATCCTCGCCCTCGACACCGTGAAGTCCCTCGCGGACGAGGAGATGAAGGTCGTCGTCGACCCCGACAAGGGCATGACGAAGATCACCAAGCTGATGGACCCGGCCGAGGCGACCGGTGAGTACATCGGCGTCACCCTTATCGAGGGCGACGCCGCCCCCGAGCTGGCCGACGCGCTGAAGACGGTCTGGGAGACGGACCCGCAGCAGTTCTACGAGCACGGCTACCAGGAGCTCGTGAACCGCGGCTTCAGGATCGACGTGGCGCCGATCGGCGACGTCAAGTGGGTGGAGATCGACAACCACGACGACCTCGCCCGCGGACGGGAGATCGCGTGCCTCTACTGACCCGTCTCATCCCCGCCCCGGTCGTCGTCGACATCCGCCCGGGTGCCCTCGACGACCTGGTGGGCGTCCTCGCCGACGAGCGCATCTCGCACTCCGGCAGGCTCGCCGTCGCCGTCAGCGGCGGCTCCGGCGCCAAGCTGCGGCAGCGGCTCGAACCCTCGCTGCCCGGCGCCAGCTGGTACGAGGTCGGCGGCGGCACCCTCGACGACGCCGTACAGCTGGCCAGTGACATAAAGGCCGGCCACTACGACGCGGTCGTGGGCCTCGGCGGCGGCAAGATCATCGACTGCGCCAAGTTCGCCGCGGCGCGCGTCGGCCTGCCGTTGGTCGCCGTACCGACGAACCTCGCGCACGACGGCCTGTGCTCGCCGGTCGCGACGCTCGACAACGACGCGGGCCGCGGCTCGTACGGCGTGCCGAACCCGATCGCGGTCGTCATCGACCTGGACGTCATCCACCAGGCCCCGGCCCGGTTCGTGCGCGCGGGGATCGGCGACGCCGTCTCCAACGTCTCCGCGATCGCGGACTGGGAGCTCGCCAACCGCGTCAAGGGCGAGAAGATCGACGGCCTCGCCGCCTCGATCGCCCGCCAGGCCGGTGAAGCCGTCCTGCGGCACCCCGGCGGCATAGGGGACACCGACTTCCTCCAGGTGCTCGCCGAGGCGCTCGTCCTCAGCGGTATCGCGATGTCGGTCTCGGGCGACTCCCGCCCGTCCTCCGGCGCCTGCCACGAGATCAACCACGCCTTCGACCTGCTCTTCCCCAAGCGGGCCGCCGCCCACGGCGAGCAGTGCGGCCTCGGCGCCACCTTCGCGATGTTCCTGCGGGGTGCGCACGAGGAGTCGGCGTACATGGCCTCCGTACTGCGCCGGCACGGACTGCCGGTGCTGCCGGAGGAGATCGGCTTCACCGTGGACGAGTTCGTCCGCGCGGTGGAGTTCGCTCCGGAGACCCGGCCCGGCCGGTACACGATCCTCGAACACCTCGACCTCAAGCCCGACCAGATCAAGGATCTCTACGTCGACTATGTCAAGACCATCGGTAGCTGAACTCCGTCCGGTCGTCCACCCCGCAGGGGTGAAGGACCGGCGCAGCGGTGAGCACTGGATGGGGCGCCTCTACATGCGCGAGGTGTCCCTGCGGGTCGACCGCTATCTGGTCAACACCAGGGTCACACCCAACCAGCTCACGTACCTGATGACCGTCTTCGGCGTCCTCGCGGCCCCGGCACTTCTCGTGCCGGGGATCCCGGGGGCCGTGCTCGGTGTGGTCTGTGTGCAGATGTATCTGCTCCTCGACTGCGTCGACGGCGAGATCGCCCGCTGGAAGAAGCAGTACTCGCTCAACGGCGTCTACCTGGACCGGGTCGGCGCCTACCTCACCGACGCCGCCGTGCTGGTCGGCTTCGGACTGCGCGCCGCCGACCTGTGGGGCAGCGGCCGGATCGACTGGCTGTGGGCCTTCCTGGGCACCCTGGCCGCGCTCGGCGCCATCCTGATCAAGGCGGAGACCGACCTCGTCGGTGTCGCCCGGCACCAGACCGGCAAGCCGCCGGTCCAGGAGTCGGCGTCCGAGATGCGCTCCTCCGGCATGGCACTGGCCCGCAAGGCCGCCGCCCTGCTGAAGTTCCACCGGCTGATCCTCGGCATCGAGGCGTCCCTGCTGATCCTGGTCCTGGCCGTCGTGGACCATGTGCAGGGCGACCTGTTCTGGTCCCGGCTCGGCGTCGCCGTACTGGCCGGTATCGCGATGCTCCAGACCCTGCTGCACCTCGTGTCCATCCTGGCCTCCAGCAGGCTGAAGTGAGCGGCATGAAGGTCGGCGCGGTCATCATCACCATGGGTAACCGCCCCGACGAGCTGCGGGCCCTGCTCGACTCGGTCGCCAAGCAGGACGGCGACCGCGTCGAGGTGGCCGTGGTCGGCAACGGCTCGCCCGTCCCCGAGGTCCCCGAGGGCGTGCGCACCGTCGAACTGCCCGAGAACCTCGGCATCCCCGGCGGCCGCAACGTCGGCATCGAGGCCTTCGGCCCCGGCGGCCGCGACGTCGACATATTGCTCTTCCTCGACGACGACGGCCTCCTCGCCACCCACGACACCGCCGAACTCTGCCGGCAGGCCTTCGAGGCCGACCCCGAGCTCGGCATCATCAGCTTCCGCATCGCCGACCCGGACACCGGCGAGACCCAGCGCCGCCACGTCCCCCGGCTGCGCGCCGCCGACCCGATGCGCTCCTCCCGGGTCACCACCTTCCTGGGCGGCGCCAACGCCGTACGCACGAAGGTCTTCGCCGAAGTCGGCGGGCTCCCGGACGAGTTCTTCTACGCCCACGAGGAAACCGACCTGGCGTGGCGGGCCCTCGACGCGGGCTGGATGATCGACTACCGGTCCGACATGGTGCTGTACCACCCCACGACCGCGCCCTCGCGGCACGCGGTCTACCACCGCATGGTCGCCCGCAACCGGGTCTGGCTCGCCCGCCGCAACCTCCCCGCCCTCCTGGTCCCCGTCTACCTCGGGGTCTGGATGCTGCTCACCCTGCTGCGCCGCCCCTCGCGGCCCGCGCTCAAGGCGTGGTTCGGCGGGTTCCGGGAGGGCTGGAGCACCGCGTGCGGCCCCCGCCGGCCGATGAAGTGGCGTACGGTGTGGCGGCTGACCCGACTGGGCCGGCCCCCGGTCATCTGACAAGCTCGAAACCGAGAGCACCGCCGGGCCCGACCCAGGAACCCGGTCCATGCCCCCAGCCCGCACAGGCTGCGCATCCAGAGGACGAAAGTTTCCACAGGTGAGTGAGACAACGCATGACGGCGGAATCGCGGTGAGCGCGCCTCCGTCGCCCGACGAGGGCCTTACGGCGGCGCAGCTCGCCGACAAGTACGGGCTGTCCGTGAGCGGCGCCCGCCCCTCGCTCGTCGAGTACGTCCGCCAGCTCTGGGACCGCCGTCACTTCATCCTCGCGTTCTCGCGGGCGAAGCTGACCGCCCAGTACAGCCAGGCCAAGCTCGGCCAGCTGTGGCAGGTGGCCACACCGCTGCTGAACGCGCTCGTGTACTTCTTCATCTTCGGTCTGCTGCTGGGCGCCCGGAAGGGCATCCCGCACGACATCTACGTGCCGTTCCTGGTCACGGGCGTCTTCGTCTTCACCTTCACGCAGAGCTCGGTCCTCGCCGGCGTGCGCGCCATCTCCGGCAACCTCGGCCTGGTCCGCGCCCTGCACTTCCCGCGCGCCTCGCTGCCGATCTCCTTCGCCCTCCAGCAGCTCCAGCAGCTGCTGTACTCGATGATCGTGCTGGTCGTGGTCATGGTGGCGTTCGGCAGCTACCCGAGTCTGTCCTGGCTCCTTGTGCTGCCCGCGCTGGTCCTGCACTTCGTCTTCAACACCGGCCTCGCGCTGATCTTCGCCCGGATGGGCAGCAAGACCCCCGACCTGGCCCAGCTGATGCCGTTCGTGCTGCGCACCTGGATGTACGCCTCCGGCGTCATGTTCAGCATCCCGGCGATGCTCGCCGACAAGGACATGCCGGGCTGGGTCACCGAGGTCCTCCAGTGGAACCCCGCCGCGATCTACATGGACCTGGTCCGCTTCGCGATGATCGACGGATACGGCTCCGAGTACCTGCCCCCGCACGTGTGGCTCTTCGCCCTCGGCTGGGCGCTGCTCGCCGGAGCGTGCGGCTTCGTCTACTTCTGGAAGGCGGAAGAGAGGTACGGCCGTGGCTGAGCAGCAGCGGGACCCCCGCCCCACCGTCATCGCGGACGACCTGCACATCGTCTACCGAGTCAACGGCGCCAGGTCCGGCAAGGGCAGCGCCACCGCAGCCCTGAGCCGCATCGTCAGGCGGGGCTCCGACGACGCGGCGCGAGGGGTGCGCAAGGTGCACGCCGTGCGCGGCGTCTCCTTCGTCTCCTACCGCGGTGAGGCCATCGGACTGATCGGCTCCAACGGCTCCGGCAAGTCGACCCTGCTGCGCGCCATCGCGGGGCTGCTGCCCGCCGAGAGCGGCAAGGTCTACACCGACGGCCAGCCCTCGCTGCTCGGCGTCAACGCGGCCCTGATGAACGACCTCACGGGCGAGCGGAACGTCATATTGGGCGGGCTCGCCATGGGTATGTCCCGGGAGCAGATCAAGGAGCGCTACCAGGAGATCGTCGACTTCTCCGGTATCAACGAGAAGGGTGACTTCATCACCCTCCCGATGCGCACCTACTCCTCCGGCATGGCGGCCCGGCTGCGCTTCTCCATCGCCGCGGCCAAGGACCACGACGTCCTGATGATCGACGAGGCACTGGCCACCGGCGACCGCAAGTTCCAGAAGCGCTCCGAGGCGCGCATCCGCGAACTGCGCAAGGAAGCCGGCACGGTGTTCCTGGTCAGCCACAACAACAAGTCGATCCGGGACACCTGCGACCGGGTCCTGTGGCTGGAGCGCGGCGAGCTGCGCATGGACGGCCCGACCGAAGAGGTACTCAAGGAGTACGAGAAGTTCACGGGCAAGTAGTCCACCCGGGCCTGGACGTACCGGGCCACGACGCTTCGCAGGGCCCCGCCGGAACTGCTCCGGCGGGGCCCCGCGTCTGCAAAGGAAACGTCAACTTCGGTACGGCGTAGGAATCTTGAAGCCAATCGGTGTGTTGTTGTGATGTGCAGGACACCCCGACTCACCACGTTGAGTTGTACAACGTAAGCTGTACCGGTCCCGAATCGCGGCAAGTGGGGCGATAATGCCCGACACCTTCAGTTGGAGCGGCTGCGCGGAAGGCCGGGCGGCGTGTCCGAAATAGTGTGTATTGGGTCGGCGGTGTAGAACGGGAGATGTGACGGCTATGGCTACGGAAACTCCCCAGCTCAACGCATGTGCCGTCCCCGCTCCGGGCAGTCCGCGGTGACGGGTACCGACACGGCGCGCGTCCCGGATCCGGAGCGCGGCACGCTGGACAAGGCCGCGGGTGAGAACTTCCCCGTGGCACCCTTCTTCCTGCCCCGGGCCTGGCGCGCCGATCTCATGGCGGTATACGGCTTCGCCCGTCTTGTCGACGACATCGGCGACGGTGACCTCGCCCCCGGCGGCGCCGACGCCCGCCTGCTCGGCGTGGCGGCGCGGGACGCCGAGGACCGGCTGCTCCTCCTGGACGCCTTCGAGGCCGACCTGGAGCGGGTTTTCTCCGGAGAGCCCCGCCACCCCCTGCTGCGCCGCCTGCGGCCGACGGTCCGCCGCTGCTCGCTCACCCCCGAGCCCTTCCTCGGCCTGATCGCCGCCAACCGCCAGGACCAGCTGGTCAAGCGGTACGAGACCTACAACGATCTGCTCGCCTACTGCGAACTGTCGGCCAACCCCGTGGGCCGCCTGGTCCTCGGCGTCACCGGCACCTCGACCCCCGAGCGGATCCGGCTGTCGGACGAGATCTGCACGGCCCTCCAGATCGTCGAACACCTCCAGGACGTCGCCGAGGACCTCGGCCGCGACCGCATCTACCTGCCCGCCGAGGACATGAAGCGGTTCCATGTCCAGGAGGCGGATCTCGCCACGAAGACCGCAGGCGCATCGGTGCGCGCACTGGTCGCGTACGAAGCACAACGCGCCCGCGGTCTCCTGAATGAAGGCGCCCCCCTGGTGGGTAGCGTCCACGGCAGGCTGAAGCTGCTGCTCGCGGGGTTCGTGGCGGGGGGAAGGGCGGCCATCCACGCGATCGCCGCCGCCGAATACGACGTACTTCCCGGCCCGCCCAAGCCCGGCAAGATCCAGTTGCTGCGCGAGATGGGCACGACTCTGCGAGGAGAGGGGTGATCCGGACCGTGGAGGCCGAACCACACGTGTCCGCACCGGTACTCGCCGCCTACAGCTATTGCGAGGCCGTCACCGGACAGCAGGCCCGTAACTTCGCGTACGGCATCAGGCTCCTGCCGATGTCCAAGCGCCGCGCGATGTCCGCGCTCTACGCGTTCTCGCGCCGTGTCGACGACATCGGCGACGGCGCGCTGGACGACGACGTGAAGACCGTCAGACTCGAGGACACCCGGGCGATGCTGGCCCGGGTCCGCGAGGGCGCGGTCGACGAGGACGACACCGACCCGGTCGCGGTCGCCCTCGCCCATGCCGCCGAGACCTTCCCGATCCCGTTGGGGGGCCTGGACGAGCTCATCGACGGCGTCCTGATGGACGTACGCGGCGAGACCTATGAGACCTGGGACGACCTGAAGGTCTACTGCCGCTGTGTCGCCGGAGCCATCGGGCGGCTCTCGCTCGGTGTGTTCGGTACGGAACCGGGGGCGCGCGGTGTCGAACGCGCGCCGGAGTATGCCGACACGCTCGGTCTCGCGCTCCAGCTCACCAACATCCTGCGGGACGTCCGGGAGGACGCCGAGGGCGGGCGCACCTATCTGCCGGCCGACGACCTCGCGAAGTTCGGCTGCTCGGCCGGATTCAGCGGGCCGACGCCACCGGAGGGCTCCGACTTCGCGGGCCTCGTGCACTTCGAGGTGCGCCGGGCCCGCGCCCTCTTCGCCGAGGGCTACCGGCTGCTCCCCATGCTCGACCGGCGCAGTGGCGCCTGTGTCGCCGCCATGGCCGGCATCTACCGCCGGCTCCTCGACCGCATCGAGCGCGACCCCCAGGCGGTGCTGCGCGGCCGGGTCTCGCTGCCCGGACGCGAGAAGGCCTATGTCGCCGTGCGCGGCCTCTCCGGCCTCGACGCCCGGCATGTGACGCGGCGGACCGTCAGGAGGCGCACCTGATGGACAATCCGGTCCAAGGTGATGCCACCGGGGAAAAGTGGCACGCAACCCTCCGCTCAGGGACCGCGTCCCTGACTGCAACGGCCGGCCGTGCACCGTTCAAGCACCGCGGCGGCCGGGCAGGGGAGGGCGCACGATGACCGACGGCACTCAGTCGGGGCGGGACGCCGTGGTGATCGGCGGCGGACTCGCCGGCATCACCACCGCACTCGCCCTCGCCGACGCGGGTGTCCGCGTCACCCTGCTCGAAGGCCGGCCGCGCCTGGGCGGGCTCGCCTTCTCCTTCCAGCGCGGCGAACTGACCGTCGACAACGGACAGCACGTCTATCTGCGCTGCTGCACCGCCTACCGCTGGTTCCTCGACCGGATCGAGGCGACCGCGCTGGCGCCGCTGCAGGACCGTCTCGACGTGCCCGTGGTCGACGTCGGCAAGCCCGAGGGACGGCGGCTCGGCACGCTGCGGCGCGACGCGCTGCCGGTGCCCCTGCATCTGGGGCGCAGCCTCGCCACGTATCCGCATCTCTCGCTCGCCGAACGGGCCAAGGTGGGCCGGGCCGCGCTCGCGCTCAAGGGGCTCGACCCCGCCGATCCGGACCTGGACGCACAGAGCTTCGGCAGCTGGCTGACCGCGCACGGTCAGTCGGCGCGTGCCGTCGAGGCCCTGTGGGACCTGGTCGGGGTCGCCACCCTCAACGCGGTCGCGGGCGACGCCTCGCTGGGGCTCGCCGCGATGGTGTTCAAGACCGGTCTGCTGTCCGACCCGGGCGCGGCCGACATCGGATGGGCGCGCGTCCCGCTGGGCGAACTGCATGACCGGCTCGCCCGCAAGGCGCTCGACTCCGCGGGCGTGCGTACCGAGGTCCGTACACGCGTCACCTCCATCTCTACTGACGAGAACGGGACTTGGAGCGTTCAGGTTCCCGGCGAGACGCTGCGCGCGGACGCCGTCGTGCTCGCCGTACCCCAGCGCGAGACGTACGACCTGCTGCCCGACGGTGCCCTCGACGACCCCGAGCGGCTGCTCGCGATCGGCACCGCGCCGATCCTCAACGTGCACGTCGTGTACGACCGCAAGGTGCTGAACCGTCCCTTCTTCACCGCCCTCGGCACCCCGGTGCAGTGGGTGTTCGACCGCACCGACGCCTCCGGGCTCAGGGACGGGCAGTACCTGGCCCTGTCCCAGTCGGCGGCGCAGGACGAGATCGACGAACCGGTCGCCGTGCTGCGCGAGCGTTATCTGCCGGAGCTGGAGCGGCTGCTGCCCGGCGCGCGCGGCGCCGAGGTGAGGGACTTCTTCGTGACCAGGGAGCGGACGGCGACGTTCGATCCCGCCCCAGGCGTCGGACGGCTGCGGCCCGGCGCCCGCACCAGAACCCCCGGCCTGTACCTGGCCGGTGCGTGGACCGCCACAGGGTGGCCCGCGACCATGGAGAGTGCGGTCCGCAGTGGTGTGAGTGCGGCGGACGCCGCGCTGAGCGCCCTGGGCCGGCCCCGCCCCAGCCACCTCTTCGACGTAGAGGAGGCGGCGTGATGCTCGATCAGCACGCGGCAGGCCCCCGCACCCCCGGTACCGCAACAAGAGGAGAGACTGTGCCCACTGTGCCCCCGGCCTCGACGGCTGCCGAGGCGGTGGACGTGACCGCGCTGCTGGAGCGTGGCCGGACCCTGGCCACTCCGGTGCTGCGGGCGGCGATCGACCGCCTGGCCGCGCCCATGGACACCGTTTCCGCCTACCACTTCGGCTGGATCGACGCCGAGGGCAACCCGACGGCCGGCGACGGCGGCAAGGCCGTGCGCCCCGCGCTCGCCGTGCTCTCCGCCGAGGTCACCGGCTCCGCACCCGAGATCGGTATCCCCGGCGCCGTCGCCGTGGAGCTGGTCCACAACTTCTCGCTGCTGCACGACGACCTGATGGACGGCGACGAGCAGCGCCGCCACCGCGACACGGTCTGGAAGGTGCACGGCCCGGCCCAGGCCATCCTCGTCGGTGACGCCCTGTTCGCGCTGGCCAACGAGGTGCTCCTCGAACTCGGCACCGTCGCCGCGGGCCGCGCCACCCGGCGCCTGACCGCTGCCACCCGCGCCCTCATCGACGGACAGGCCCAGGACATCTCCTACGAGCACCGCGACCGCGTCAGCGTCGAGGAGTGCCTGGAGATGGAGGGCAACAAGACCGGCGCCCTGCTGGCCTGCGCCAGCTCCATCGGCGCGGTGCTCGGAGGCGCGGACGACCGCACCGCCGACACCCTGGAGAGGTACGGGTACCACCTGGGCCTCGCCTTCCAGGCCGTCGACGACCTGCTCGGCATCTGGGGCGACCCGGTCTCCACCGGCAAGCAGACCTGGAGCGACCTGCGCCAGCGCAAGAAGTCCCTGCCGGTCGTGGCCGCGCTCGCGGCGGGCGGCTCCGCCTCCGACCGGCTCGGCGAGATGCTCGCCGCGGACGCCAAGAGCAGCGACTTCGAGAACTTCTCCGAGGCGGAGTTCGCGGCCCGCGCCGCCCTCATCGAGCAGGCGGGCGGCCGGGACTGGACGGCCGGCGAGGCCCGCCGTCAGCACGCCATCGCCGTCGAGGCGCTCGACGCCGTCGACATGCCCGACCGGGTGCGGGCCCAGTTCACCGCGCTCGCCGACTTCGTCGTCGTACGAAAGAGATGATCACTATCGGTCGAATAGCCCTCGCGTAGTCGCCGGCCGGCGTCGCGGGAAACCGAGCACCGGCCGACGGCGGACCCACAGCAGAGCACCACATGCACACTGCACGAAGGGGAAGCCATGACAGCGACGACCGACGGAAGCACCGGGGCCCTGCCGCCCCGCGCTGCCGCGGCCAGCGAAACCGACATCGAGACCCCCGCGGCGACCGGGGTACAAGAAGCCGCCGTACGCGCCGTGCAACGCGCCACCGAGCACCTGCTCGCACGACAGGACGCGCAGGGCTGGTGGAAGGGCGACCTGGAGACCAACGTCACCATGGACGCCGAGGATCTGCTGCTCCGTCAGTTCCTGGGTATCCGCGACGAGTCCACCACCCGCGCGGCCGGCCTGTTCATCCGCGGCGAGCAGCGCGAGGACGGCACCTGGGCCTCCTTCTACGGCGGACCCGGCGAACTCTCCACCACCATCGAGGCGTACGTCGCCCTCCGGCTGGCCGGTGACGCACCCGACGAGCCGCACATGGCGAGGGCGTCGGAGTGGATCCGCGCCCGGGGCGGCATCGCCTCCGCCCGCGTCTTCACCCGGATCTGGCTCGCCCTGTTCGGCTGGTGGAAGTGGGAGGACCTGCCCGAACTCCCGCCCGAGCTCATCTACTTCCCGAAGTGGGTGCCGCTCAACATCTACGACTTCGGCTGCTGGGCCAGGCAGACCATCGTCCCGCTGACGATTGTCTCAGCGAAGCGTCCGGTACGGCCCGCGCCCTTCCCGCTCGACGAGCTGCACACCGACCCGGCGAACCCCAACCCGGCCAAGCCTCTTGCCCCGGCGGCGAGTTGGGACGGCGCCTTCCAGCGCCTGGACAAGGCGCTGCACCAGGTGCGCAAGGTCGTGCCGCGCAGGCTGCGCAAGGCGGCCATGAACACCGCGGCCCGCTGGATCATCGAGCGCCAGGAGAACGACGGCTGCTGGGGCGGTATCCAGCCGCCGGCCGTGTACTCGGTCATCGCCCTCCATCTGGTCGGCTACGACCTCGAACACCCGGTGATCCGGGCGGGGCTGGAGTCGCTGGACCGTTTCGCCATCTGGCGCGAGGACGGGGCCCGGATGATCGAGGCCTGCCAGTCGCCGGTGTGGGACACCTGCCTCGCCACCATCGCGCTCGCCGACGCCGGAGTGCCCGCCGACCATCCGCAGCTCGTCAGGGCCGCGGACTGGATGCTCGGCGAGGAGATCGTCCGGCCCGGGGACTGGGCCGTCAAAAGGCCCCAACTGCCGCCGGGCGGCTGGGCGTTCGAGTTCCACAACGACAACTACCCCGACATCGACGACACCGCGGAGGTGGTCCTCGCCCTGCGCCGTGTCCGCCACCACGACCCGGACCGGGTGGAGAACGCGATCGGGCGCGGGGTGCGCTGGAACCTCGGCATGCAGTCGAAGAACGGTGCCTGGGGCGCCTTCGACGTCGACAACACCAGCCCGTTCCCCAACCGGCTGCCGTTCTGCGACTTCGGCGAGGTCATCGACCCGCCGTCCGCCGACGTCACCGCCCATGTGGTGGAGATGCTCGCGGTCGAGGGACTCGCGCACGACCCACGCACCCGCCGCGGCATCGAGTGGCTGCTCGCCGAACAGGAGCAGGACGGCTCGTGGTTCGGGCGCTGGGGCGTCAACTACGTCTACGGCACCGGGTCGGTGGTGCCCGCGCTCACCGCCGCCGGCATCCCCGCCGCGCACCCGGCGATCCGGCGGGCCGTGCGCTGGCTGGAGTCCGTCCAGAACGACGACGGCGGCTGGGGCGAGGACCTGCGCTCCTACCAGGAGGCCAAGGCCTGGAGCGGCCGCGGGGCCTCGACCGCCTCGCAGACGGCCTGGGCGCTGATGGCCCTGCTGGCCGCCGGCGAGAAGGACTCCAAGGCGGTCGAGCGGGGCGTCGAGTGGCTCGCGGCCACCCAGCGGGAGGACGGCTCCTGGGACGAGCCCTACTTCACCGGCACCGGCTTCCCGTGGGACTTCTCCATCAACTACCACCTCTACCGGCAGGTCTTCCCGCTCACGGCACTCGGCCGGTACGTCCACGGAGAGCCGTTCGCCGAGGCGGGGGAGGCGTGAGATGAGCACCCGGCCGGCCGCCGCCCCGCTGCTGATCGCCTGCGCGCTCGGCATCGAGCACCTCGCCCTGCGCAGCGGCGACCGCTCCGGCGCCGACGGGCCGGTCACCGTGCTCCGTACCGGCATGGGCCCCAAGGCGGCCGAGCGGGCCGTCACCCGTGCCCTCACCGATCCCGCGCTGGCCGACGCCGCGGTACTGGCCACCGGCTTCTGCGCGGGCCTCGCCCCCGGCATGCACCCCGGCGATCTCGTCGTCGCCGAGGAGACCCGGGATCCGGACGGAACCGTTCCCTGTGTGGGGACCGACCTACTCGTCAAGGAGCTCGTCCGGGCGGTCCCCGGAAGCACCGTCCACACCGGACCGCTCACCGGCTCCGATCACGTCGTACGCGGTCACGAACGCTCCGGCCTCCTCGCGACCGGCGCGATCGCGGTCGACATGGAATCCGCGGCCACGCTCCACAGCGCCGTGCGCACGGGAGTACGCCCCGTTGCGGCCGTCCGGGTGGTCGTGGACGCTCCAGAACATGAACTCGTCCGGATCGGCACGGTGCGCGGTGGAATATCGGCTTTCCGCGTCCTTCGTTCCGTCCTTCCCGCTTTCTATGAATGGCACCGTTCCTTGCTGCTCCCCAGGAGGTGAGCCAGATGGCCATGCCGCTGCGTCAGTCCATCAAGGTCGCTACATACTTGGCCGAACAGAAGCTCCGCAAGCGGGACAAGTTCCCGCTCATCGTGGAGCTGGAACCCCTCTTCGCGTGCAACCTCAAGTGCGAGGGCTGCGGCAAGATCCAGCACCCGGCAGGCGTGCTGAAGCAGCGTATGCCGGTGGCGCAGGCCGTCGGTGCGGTGCTGGAGTCCGGTGCGCCGATGGTGTCCATCGCCGGGGGTGAGCCGCTGATGCACCCTCAGATCGACGAGATCGTGCGGCAGTTGGTGGCGAAGAAGAAGTACGTCTTCCTCTGCACCAACGCCATGCTGCTGCGCAAGAAGATGGACAAGTTCACGCCCTCGCCCTACTTCGCCTTCGCCGTGCACATCGACGGGCTGCGCGAGCGGCACGACGAGTCGGTGGCCAAGGAGGGCGTGTTCGACGAGGCGGTCGAGGCGATCAAGGAGGCCAAGAAGCGCGGCTTCCGGGTCACCACCAACTCGACCTTCTTCAACACCGACACCCCGCAGACCATCATCGAGGTGCTCAACTTCCTCAACGACGACCTGCACGTCGACGAGATGATGATCTCGCCCGCCTACGCCTACGAGAAGGCGCCCGACCAGGAGCACTTCCTGGGCGTGGAGCAGACCCGCGAGCTCTTCAAGAAGGCCTTCGCGGGCGGCAACCGCAAGAAGTGGCGGCTCAACCACTCCCCGCTCTTCCTGGACTTCCTGGAGGGCAAGGTCGACTTCCCGTGCACGGCCTGGGCCATCCCGAACTACTCCCTGTTCGGCTGGCAGCGCCCCTGCTACCTGATGAGCGACGGCTACGTGCCCACGTACCGCGAACTCATCGAGGAGACCGACTGGGACAAGTACGGCCGCGGCAAGGACCCGCGCTGCGCCAACTGCATGGCGCACTGCGGCTACGAGCCCACCGCCGTCCTCGCCACCATGGGTTCGCTGAAGGAGTCGCTGCGCGCGATGCGCGAGACGGTCTCCGGAAACCGGGAGTGAGGACATGACCGCCGTCTCCTTGGGCGTCCCCGAGGTACCGGTCCGGCCGATCGCCGAGCGGCGCGTGTCGCGGCAGATCCAGGTCGGGCCGGTGGCGGTCGGGGGCGGGGCACCGGTGTCGGTGCAGTCGATGACGACGACCCGTACGTCCGACATCGGCGCCACCCTCCAGCAGATCGCGGAACTCACCGCGTCCGGCTGCCAGATCGTCCGCGTCGCCTGCCCCACGCAGGACGACGCGGACGCCCTCGCGACCATCGCCCGCAAGTCGCAGATCCCGGTGATCGCGGACATCCACTTCCAACCCAAGTACGTGTTCGCGGCGATCGAGGCGGGTTGCGCGGCCGTACGCGTCAATCCCGGCAACATCAAGCAGTTCGACGACAAGGTCAAGGAGATCGCGCGGGCCGCGAAGGATCACGGCACGCCCATCCGGATCGGCGTCAACGCGGGCTCTCTCGACCGCAGGCTGCTCCAGAAGTACGGCAAAGCGACTCCGGAGGCGCTCGTCGAATCGGCGCTGTGGGAAGCGTCGTTGTTCGAGGAGCACGGCTTCCGGGACATCAAGATCTCGGTCAAGCACAACGATCCCGTGGTGATGGTGGGCGCCTACACGCTGCTCGCCGAGAGCTGTGACTACCCGCTGCATCTGGGGGTCACGGAGGCCGGTCCCGCCTTCCAGGGCACGATCAAGTCGGCGGTGGCCTTCGGGGCGCTCCTCAGCAGGGGCATCGGCGACACGATCAGGGTCTCGCTGTCCGCGCCGCCCGCCGAGGAGGTCAAGGTCGGCATCCAGATCCTGGAGTCGCTGAACCTCAGGCAGCGCCGCCTGGAGATCGTGTCGTGTCCGTCCTGCGGACGCGCCCAGGTCGACGTCTACAAGCTGGCCGACGAGGTCACGGCGGGCCTCACGGGCATGGAAGTGCCCCTGCGGGTCGCGGTGATGGGATGTGTGGTCAACGGTCCCGGCGAGGCACGGGAGGCGGACCTCGGGGTCGCCTCCGGCAACGGCAAGGGCCAGATCTTCGTCAAGGGCGAGGTCATCAAGACCGTCCCCGAGTCGAAGATCGTGGAGACCCTCATCGAGGAGGCGATGAAGATCGCCGAACAGATGGAGCAGGACGGCGTCGCGTCGGGGGAGCCGGCCGTCACCGTGAGTTGAACAGCACGGACCGAAGGGGGCCCGACGTGACGATCATGGAGAACATCCGGGGACCACGTGACCTGAAGGCGCTGTCCGAGGCGGAACTCGGTGAACTGTCCGAAGAGATAAGGGAGTTCCTGGTGCACGCCGTGGCCAGGACCGGAGGCCATCTCGGGCCCAATCTGGGCGTGGTGGAGCTGACCGTCGCGCTCCACAGGGTCTTCGAGTCACCCGTCGACCGCATCGTCTGGGACACCGGCCATCAGAGCTACGTGCACAAGATCCTGACGGGACGTCAGGACTTCTCGAAGCTGCGCGGCAAGGGCGGTCTGTCCGGCTACCCGTCGCGTGAGGAGTCCGAGCACGACATCGTGGAGAACAGCCACGCCTCCACCGCGCTCGGCTGGGCCGACGGGCTCGCCAAGGCCCGCCAGGTCCAGGGTGACAAGGGGCATGTGGTCGCCGTCATCGGCGACGGCGCGCTCACCGGCGGCATGGCCTGGGAGGCGCTGAACAACATCGCGGCCGCCAAGGACCGGCCGTTGATCATCGTCGTCAACGACAACGAGCGCTCGTACTCGCCGACCATCGGGGGCCTCGCCAACCACCTGGCCACCCTGCGCACGACCGACAGCTACGAGAAGGTCCTGGCCTGGGGGAAGGACGTACTGCTGCGGACCCCGGTGGTGGGCACCACGATCTACGAGTCGCTGCACGGCGCGAAGAAGGGCTTCAAGGACGCGTTCGCCCCGCAGGGCATGTTCGAGGACCTCGGGCTGAAGTACGTCGGCCCGATCGACGGCCATGACATCGGGGCGGTGGAGTCGGCGCTGCGGCGCGCGAAACGCTTCCACGGGCCGGTCCTCGTCCACTGTCTGACGGAGAAGGGGCGCGGTTACGAGCCCGCCCTCGCCCACGAGGAGGACCACTTCCACACCGTCGGGGTGATGGACCCGCTCACCTGCGAGCCGCTCGCGCCGTCCAACGGGCCTTCCTGGACCTCGGTGTTCGGGGACGAGATCGTCGCCATCGGGGAGGAGCGGGAGGACGTCGTGGCGATCACGGCGGCCATGCTGCACCCGGTGGGGCTCGGCAAGTTCGCCGCACGGTTCCCGGACCGGGTGTGGGACGTCGGCATCGCCGAGCAGCACGCGGCGGTGTCCGCGGCCGGACTCGCGACCGGCGGGCTGCATCCCGTGGTCGCCGTGTACGCGACCTTCCTCAACCGTGCCTTCGACCAGCTCCTGATGGACGTCGCGCTGCACCGGTGCGGAGTGACGTTCGTGCTGGACCGGGCCGGAGTCACGGGTGTGGACGGGGCCTCGCACAACGGCATGTGGGACATGTCGATCCTCCAGGTCGTCCCCGGGCTCAGGATCGCCGCGCCCCGCGACGCCGACCAGCTGCGCTCGCAGCTCAGGGAGGCCGTGGCGGTGGACGACGCGCCGACGCTCGTCCGCTTCCCCAAGGAGTCGGTGGGCCCGCAGATCCCCGCCGTGGACCGCGTGGGCGGCATGGACGTGCTGCACCGCGGGGAGCGGCCCGAGGTGCTTCTGGTGGCCGTCGGCGTGATGGCGCCCGTCTGCCTCCAGGCCGCGGAGCTGCTTGAGGCCCGCGGCATCGGCTGCACGGTCGTGGACCCCCGCTGGATCAAGCCCGTCGACCCGGCGCTGCCCGGCCTCGCCGCCGGGCACCGGTTGGTCGCCGTAGTCGAGGACAACAGCCGTGCGGCCGGTGTCGGTTCCGCGGTGGCCCTCGCGCTGGGGGACGCCGAAGTCGACGTACCGGTGCGGCGGTTCGGGATTCCGGAGCAGTTCCTCGCGCACGCCAAGCGCGGTGAGGTGCTCGCCGACATCGGGCTCACCCCGGTGGAGGTCGCCGGACGGATCAGCGCGAGCCTCGCGGTCAAGGAGGCCGAGGAGACGCTGGCCGCCAAGGAGGCCGAGGGAACGTCGGCCGTCGGCGAGCAGGCCGGCGGCCCCGTCAGGGAGAAGGCTGAATGACCACGGAGTTCGACCTCGGCAGACTCCTCGCCGAGCGCGGAGCCGAGCGCTACGAGCTGCACACGAAGTACCTGAACCACCAGCTCCCGCGCATGCTGCACACCATCGGCTTCGACAAGGTCTACGAGCGGGCCGAGGGCGCGTACTTCTGGGACGCGGACGGCAACGACTACCTGGACATGCTCGCCGGGTTCGGGGTGATGGGCCTGGGCCGTCATCACCCCGTCGTCCGCAAGGCGCTGCACGACGTCCTCGACGCCGGGCTCGCCGATCTCACCCGCTTCGACTGCCAGCCGCTGCCCGGGCTGCTGGCCGAGAAGCTCCTCGCGCACAGCCCGCACCTGGACCGGGTGTTCTTCGGCAACAGCGGTACGGAGGCCGTGGAGACCGCGCTGAAGTTCGCCCGGCGGGCCACCGGCAAGCCACGGGTCCTGTACTGCGACCACGCCTTCCACGGGCTCACCACGGGCTCGCTGTCGGTCAACGGCGAGGACGGCTTCCGTGACGGCTTCGCCCCGCTGCTGCCCGACACGGCCGTACCCCTCGGCGATCTCGACGCCCTGGCCGGGGAGTTGAGGAAGGGCGACGTGGCCGCCCTGATCGTCGAGCCCATCCAGGGCAAGGGCGTCCACGAGCCGCCGCCCGGCTATCTGCGGGCCGCCCAGGAACTGCTGCACCGGCACAAGGCGCTGCTCATCGCCGACGAGGTGCAGACGGGACTCGGCCGGACCGGCGACTTCTACGCCTACCAGCACGAGGACGGGGTCGAGCCGGACCTCGTCTGTGTGGCCAAGGCACTCTCCGGCGGCTATGTGCCGGTCGGCGCCACACTCGGCAAGGACTGGATCTTCAAGAAGGTGTTCTCCTCGATCGACCGCGTCCTGGTCCACTCGGCGAGCTTCGGGTCCAACGCGCAGGCCATGGCGGCCGGGCTCGCCGTGCTGTCCGTCATGGAGAACGAGCAGATCACCGCGAACGCCCGCGCCACCGGCGAGCTGCTCAAGAACCGGCTCGCGGCCCTGGTCGACAAGTACGAGCTGCTCGCCGACGTCCGCGGCCGGGGCCTGATGGTCGGCATCGAGTTCGGCCGGCCCAAGTCGCTGGGGCTGCGCAGCCGCTGGACCATGCTCCAGGCCGCCCGCAAGGGGCTGTTCGCGCAGATGGTCGTCGTACCGCTGCTCCAGCGGCACCGGATCCTCACCCAGGTCTCCGGCGACCACCTGGAGGTGATCAAGCTGATCCCGCCGCTGACCGTCGGAGAACGGGAGGTGGACCGGTTCGTCGACGCCTTCACGGACATCATGGACGACGCGCACGGCGGGGGCGGGCTGATGTGGGACTTCGGGAAGACCCTGGTCAAGCAGGCGGTGGCCAACCGGTAGCCAACGCGGTTTGCCTCTGAGGCAAGAAAATTGCCCTGGAGGCAAATCTCGGGCTGAATGGAGAGCATGAGCTCTCCGGAAGCCGAGCCGGCCGACGTCCTGCCCGTCGTCGCGCCGCAGCTCCGGGCGCTGCGGCGCCGCGCCTCCCTCACCCTGGAGGCCGCGGCCCGTGCCGCCGGGCTGTCGCCCGCGCACCTCTCCCGGCTGGAGACCGGGCAGCGCCAGCCCTCGCTGCCGATGCTGCTCGCGCTCGCCCGTATCTACGGTACGACGGTTTCGGAGCTGCTCGGCGAGACGGTCACCGAACGGGACGCCGTCGTGCGCGCCGCCGACATGGAACCGACCGCCGCCGGCGGCTGGACCTACTGGCAGGCCGGCTCGCCCGGCCGTGGCATGCAGGCGCTGCGCGTGCACGTCCCCCACGGCTCGCAGGGCGACATCGTGCGCGTCCACCCCGGCGAGGAGTGGCTGTACGTCCTCACGGGGCGGCTGAGGCTGCGCCTCGGCGACGCCACGCATCTGCTCGCCGCCGGCGACAGCGCGCACTTCGACTCGCTGACGCCGCACCGCATCGCGGCCCAGGACCCCGACGGGGTCGAGCTGCTCTTCGTCCACACCCTGTTGCAGAGCCCCACGGCCACGCTGTGCCTGGGCCCCACCCCTGGAGAGACGTCATGAAGCACACGGAGGAGAAGATCCCGCGCGGCGTCTGGGTGCGGCTGCTCATCTACATCGCGGTGGGGCATGTCTTCGCGGCCTTCATCTACCTGCTGTTCGAGCTCGGCGCCCAGCAGTAGAACCCGCGCCGGCCTCAGTCGAGGAGCCGCTCGCGCAGCCGCTCCCGGAGCCGGGGCGTGAGGCCGAGGCCCTGCTCCAGGTAGGTGTCGACGCCGCCCCAGGTCTCCTCGATCGTCTCGAACGCGGCCTGGAGGTACTCGGCGCGCGCGTCGAAGAGGGGGCCGAGCAGCTCCATCACCTCGGGGGAGTAGGCGGCGGTGGACTTGCTGCTGCGGCTCACCTTGTAGCGGCGGTGCTTGGCGTTCGACTCCAGGTAGTCCGCGACGATCGCGTCCCGCTCCACGCCGAGGGCGAGCAGCGTCACGGCGATGGACAGGCCCGCACGGTCCTTGCCCGCGGCGCAGTGCATCAGCGCGGGGACGCTCTCCTCGGCGAGGGAGTGCAGGACGCGGGAGTGCTCGTCGGTGCGCTCCTTCACGATCTTGCGGTACGAGGCGATCATCCGGTTCGCCGCCTTGCCGTCGCCGAGGATCTCGCGCAGCTGTTCGATCTCGCCGTCCCGGACCATCTTCCAGAACTCCGAGCCGTCCGCCGGGTCGCTCAGCGGGAGGTTCACATTGCGCACGCCCGGCAGCTCGACGTCGGGGCCCTCCAGCTTCTGGTCCGACGCGTTGCGGAAGTCGAAGATCGTGTGCAGCCCCAGGGAGGAGAGGAACGCGGCGTCCTCGTCGGTCGCGTGCGCCAGGTGACCGCTGCGGAACAGCACTCCGTACCGTACCCGCCGTCCGTCCACCGTCGGCAGGCCGCCGACATCCCGGAAGTTGCGGACTCCGGCCAGCTCGGGCTCGGTCGACGGGATCTGCTGCGTCACGGGGGCTCCTCCGGGCCGGTCCCGCCGCCACGGCACGTCAGCGGGCACTTCCACGACGATACGACATCGGTTCCTGGGGCAATCAGTTGTCCACAGGCGTTGCACCCGGGGCTCGCGGCCGTTGATGATGTTGGCAGTTGAGCGCACCTGTTTGTATCTGTGAGGATTTGATGCTGGAGATCTCCGAAACCGGCCGTACCTGGCTTCTCTCCGGGCCTGCCAGCAGTTATGCCGTCCACCTCACCGCGGACGACGTCCTGCTCCACCTCCACTGGGGCTCGAGAATCGAGCTCGCCGACGCCGAGGAGCTCGCCGGCCGCCCCCTGCCCGCCGAACGCGGCTTCGAGTCACCGATCGACGGCCGCGAGGAGTACCCCGTCGAGGGCGGCCCCCGCTTCGTGCGGCCCGCGCTGTCGGTGCGCACCGACGAGCGGCGCGGCACCGAGTGGAGCTTCGAGTCGTACGAGACCTCCGGCGACACGGAGGGCGACGAGCTGCGGCTCCGGTTCCGTGACGGCGGGCTGGCGATCACCCTGCACTACCGGATGCGCGGTGATGCGGTGGAGCGCTGGGTGGCCCTGGACAACGAGGGGCCCGAGGCCGTGGAGCTGCTGCGCGCCGACTCCGCCACCTGGACCCTGCCCGACCGCGAGGACTGGCGGCTCTCCCACCTGCACGGCCGCTGGGCCGCCGAGTCCCGGCTGACCAGCGCGCCGATCACCTACGGCGAGAAGGTCATCGGCAGCCGCCGCGGGCACACCGGGCACCAGTACCTGCCGTGGGTGGCGCTGGACACGGACGCCACCGAGGAGCGCGGCGAGGTCTACGGCTGCGCCCTCGGCTGGTCGGGCTCCTGGCGGATCGCCGTGGCCCAACTCTCCGACGCGCGCGTGCAGATCACCGGCGGGGTCGGACACGACGAGTCGGGTCTGCTGCGGCTGGCGGCGGGGGAGTCCTTCACGACGCCCGTCTTCGCCGGCCTGTGGAGCGACGGCGGCTTCGGCGGGGCGAGCCGGGCCTGGCACGCGTACCAGCGGGCGTACGTCATCCCGGACGCCGACCGGGACCGGCCCGTCCTGTTCAACTCCTGGGAGGCCACCGAGTTCGACATCTCCGAGGAGCAGCAGGGCACCCTCGCCCGGCGGGCCGCGGCGATCGGCGTCGAACTGTTCGTGGTCGACGACGGCTGGTTCGGTGCCCGCACCAGCGACCGCGCGGGCCTCGGCGACTGGACGCCCAACCGCGACCGCTTCCCGGGCGGCCTGAAGCCGCTGGCCGACTACGTGCACGCGCTCGGCATGCAGTTCGGCATCTGGGTCGAGCCCGAGATGGTCAACGCGGACAGCGACCTGTATCGGGCACACCCGGACTGGGTGCAGTACCAGCCGGGACGAAAGCGGACGGAATTCCGCAATCAGCTCGTACTCAACCTCGCGCGCGAGGACGTCCAGGAGTACCTCTGGAACTACCTGGACACGCTCCTGACCAGCACCCCGATCGACTATGTGAAGTGGGACTTCAACCGCAGCTTCACCGACGCCGGCTGGCCGGTCGAGCCCTATCCGCAGCGGCTCTGGACCGGCCATGTGCACGCCTTCTACGCCCTGTTGGACCGGCTGCGCGCCGCCCACCCGGGCGTCGCCTTCGAGTCCTGCTCGGGCGGGGGCGGCCGTATCGACCTCGGTGTCATGAGCCGCACGGACCAGGTGTGGACCTCCGACAACACCGATCCGCTCGACCGGCTCGCCATCCAGCACGGCTTCGGTCAGATCCACCCCGCGCGCGTGATGGCCGCCTGGGTGACCGACAGCCCGAACGCCATGCTCAACGGCCGGGTCAGCTCGCTGCGCTTCCGGTTCGTCAGCGCCATGGCCGGGGTGCTCGGCGTCGGCGGCGACCTCACGCAGTGGAGTGAGGAGGAGCTCGCGGAGGCCCGTGAGTGGGTGGAGCTCTACAAGGAGATCCGGCCCGTGGTGCAGCGCGGTGACCTCCACCGGCTGCGGCCGCCGCAGGGCGGGCTCAGCGCCGTCCAGTACGTCCTCGGGGACGAGACCGTCGTCCTCGCCTGGCTCCAGGCGCAGAGCTACGGCGAGCCCGTACCGGCGCTGCGGCTGCGCGGACTCGACCCGACAGCGTCGTACGAATGCCTCGAAACGGGCGAAGTTCACAGGGGTGCCGTATTGCTGCATCACGGACTTCGTGTCGGATTGCGCGGCGACCTGGATGCGGCAGTTCTCCGGCTGCGCCGCATCTGAGCCGTCTGTCCGAATTGGTGCCTTCCTCATCCTTCATTCCAACTCGCTCTGGAATAAGGGAAGCTGTGAATGTGCCACGTGAGGAGCGTCATAGCCGTGACCGTGCGTCGCCCGTCATGTTCACGTAATTCCCGTTCTTTTCCAGGGGTTTTGCATGGCGGGAGGCGTGCGCAATTCACGCAGGGTGACCGGTAATTCTCACAGCGGACCAAGAGGAACGCATTCACCTGGAACCTCTCACTTGTCCCTTTGCGTCTTGCTCGCTTACGTTCGCCATCAATCCGGACGGACGCCCAATCCTGCCGCCGCCCGGGGACCGCACAACTCACCCGTGAACGGCAGGAGCGGGGGACCCACAGGTACAACCGCCTGTTCCGGTCTCCGGAACGGCTAGGGGTTAAGTCGCACCTCGGTGCGACCGGGCATCTCCAGTCCGAACCCGACAGCTCACCTCGCAGGCGCCGGAGAGGAATTCGCCATGCCCGCGAAGGGTAAGCACCGCCGTCCGAAGGCCCAGCGCCTCACCCGCTCGATCGCCGTCGCCGGCACCGGTGGCGCCGCACTCGCCCTCCCGCTGATGGGTGCCGCAGGCGCCCACGCGGCCACCCCGCAATCCGTTTCGGAAAAGGCCGTCCAGTCCCTTCCGGTCGCCGAGAAGACGGCCACCGAGAAGAAGGCCGCGGAGAAGAAGAGCGCCGCGAACACCGCGACCGTGCACACCTATTCGGTGCGGTCCGGTGACTACCTCTCGAAGATCGCCGACGAGCAGAACGTCACCGGCGGCTGGAAGAAGCTCTACTCGGACAACCGCGAGGCCGTCGGCTCCGACCCGTCGCTGATCCACCCCGGTCTGAAGCTCACCATCGGCAAGAAGGCCGCGGCGAGCACGGAGAAGTCGACGGAGGCGCGGAAGTCGACGGACACGCAGAAGTCCTCTTCGTCCGACTCGTCCGCCTCTGACTCGTCCACCTCCGACTCGTCCTCGTCGAACACGACGACCACGACCCAGAGCAGCGATACGACCGGCACCAGCAGCTCCAGCGGCTTCACCCTCCCCGTCGCCGGCGCCACCGTCGGTACCCCGTACCGCATGGCCGGCAGCATGTGGTCCAGCGGCTACCACACGGGCGTCGACTTCGTCGTCCCGACCGGTACCTCGCTCAAGGCCGTGGGCGCGGGTACCGTCGTCTCCGCCGGCTGGGGCGGCGCGTACGGCAACCAGGTCGTCATCAAGCTGGCCGACGGCTACTACGCCCAGTACGCCCACCTGTCCTCGCTCTCGGTCTCGTCCGGCCAGACCGTCACCGAGGGCCAGCAGGTCGGCCTCTCCGGCGCGACCGGCAATGTGACCGGTCCGCACCTCCACTTCGAGATCCGCACCACGCCGGACTACGGCTCGGACGTGGACCCGGTCGCCTACCTCCGCGCGAAGGGCGTCTCCGTCGGCTGACGCCCTCCCCCCTGTGCCACCGAAGGCCGGACCCCGATCCCCGGGTCCGGCCTTCGGTGTTGGTCCGTCCCTGTTCGGTCTTGCGGGTTCATGATCAACGTGTTGCGTTCTTGTGGCACGGCTGTCCAAAGCGTCGACAGCGAGGGGAGGGTGGGGACACAGTGATCTCCGAAGCGATGCAAGCGCTTTCTATCCGCATCATCCGGAGGTCCCCGTGCCCGGCGTCGACCGACGCACCGTCATCAAGGGCGCCGCAACCGCGGCCGCCGCGGCCCAGTTCTCCTGGGCCCTGTCCCGCACCGCCGCCGCGGCCGACGTGGACGACACCGAACTCCACTGGCTGGAGGGCACGACGCCCGACGTCCATGCCGGTGCCACCTGGGGTGTGCCGTGGGCGCGCGGGACGTACCGGCCGGAGCAGGGGTTCCGGCTGACGACCGCCGCCGGTGACGACGTCCCCGTCCAGAGCTGGGTCACCGGCTACTGGCCCGACGGCTCGGTGAAGTGGACCGCGCACGCGATCGCGCCCGGCGCCCCGAAGGCCGCCGCGTACAAGCTCGCGGCGGGCAGTCCGGCGGCCCCCGAACAGAAGGTCACCGTCACTCGCGCCGGGGGCCGGGTCGAGGTGTCGACCGGTGTGATCACGGCCGTGTTCGGCGCCAAGGGCTCCGACACCGTCGTCCGCAGCGTGCGGCGCGGGACGGCCGAGATCGCGCGGGACGGGAAGCTGGTCGCCCTGCGGCAGGAGTCCGTGCGGGAGGGCGCGGACGTCTCGCGTTTCCTCGGCCGGGTCGAGAAGGTCGAGGTCGAGCAGGACGGTCCCGTCCGGGCCGTGATCCGCGTCGAGGGCCGGCACCGCGAGGGCGGCCGGAGCTGGCTGCCGTACACCCTGCGCTTCTCCTTCTTCGCCGGCGCCGACTCCTTCCGCCTGGTGCACACCTTCGTCTGGGACGGCGAGCAGAAGCCCGGCTCCGACCAGGGCGACTTCCTGCGCGGCCTCGGCGTCCGCTTCACCGTGCCGCTGCACGACCAGCCCTACGACCGGCACATACGGTTCGCCGACTCCGGCGGCGGGCTCTTCAGCGAGGCCGTCCAGGGCATCACCGGGCTCCGACGCGACCCCGGGGCGGCGGTGCGCAGCGCCCAGATCGCGGGCTCACGACTGCCGGACACCTCGACCTGGGACACCCGCGTCTCCAGCCGCCTGGCCTCCATCCCGACCTGGGGCGACTACACCCTCACCCAGCCCAACGCCGACGGCTACACCGTCCGCAAGCGCACCAGGGCGGGCTACGGCTGGATCCACGCGGCGGCCGGACGGCGCGCCGGGGGCTTCGGCTACGTCGGCGGCGCGAGCGGCGGACTCTCCTTCGGCCTCAGGGACTTCTGGCAGCGGCACCCGGCCCAGCTCGACGTCCGCGGGGCCGCGGGGGACGCCGCCGAGGCCACCGTATGGCTGTACTCACCCGAGGCACCCCCGCTCGACCTGCGCTTCTACCACGACGGCCTGGGGCAGGACACGTACGAGGAGCAGTCCGAGGGTGGTCTGGAGATCACCTACGAGGACTACGAGCCCGGCTTCGGCACGCCGTACGGCATCGCGCGGACCAGTGAACTGACCTTCTGGGCAACGGAGAAGACCCCTTCGGCCGCCGTCCTCGCCGCCCAGGCGACCGCCGCCGCGACCCCGCCGCTGCTCACCGCCACCCCCCAACGGCTGCACGCGGCAGGGGTGTTCGGGGACTGGGCACCCGTCGACCGCTCCGACAAGGCCCGGACGGCCGTCGAGGACCGCCTCGACGAGCTGTTCGCCTACTACGTCGGCCAGCGCGAACAGCACCGCTGGTACGGCTTCCTGGACTACGGCGACGTCCAGCACACCTACGACAACGACCGGCACGTCTGGCGTTACGACATCGGCGGATTCGCCTGGGAGAACTCGGAGTTGGGCACCGACCTCTGGCTCTGGTACCACTTCCTGCGCACCGGCTCCGCCGAGGCCTTCCGGTTCGCGGAGGCCATGACCCGCCACACCGGCGAGGTCGATGTGTACCACCTCGGCAAGTGGGCGGGCCTCGGTACCCGGCACGGCGTCCAGCACTGGGCCGACAGTGCCAAACAGGTCCGTATCTCCACGGCCGCCAACCGTCGCTTCCACTACTTCCTCACCGGCGACGAGCGCACCGGCGATCTGCTGAGCGAACTCGTCGACGTGGAGCTGACGTTCCTGGAGGTCGACCCGCAGCGCAAGGTCCGCACCGACGGGTACACGCCCGGCGACCGGCACGCGCTGTCGGTCGGCTTCGGCACCGACTGGGGCGGCATCTCGGCGGCCTGGCTCACCGAGTGGGAGCGGCACGGCCCGAACGCCGCGCAGGCCAAGGCCAAGCTGGTCAACTCGGTGCGGACGATCGCCGCCCAGCCGAACGGGTTCTTCACCGGGACGGGACTGCTCGACGCGGACACCGGCAAGTTCGCCGTCACCACCGGCACGGCAGTGAGCGTGTCGCATCTGAGCGCCGTCTTCGGGCTCGTCGAGACCAACAGCGAGCTTGTGTCGCTGTTCGGGGACGAGGAGCCCGAGTTCCGTACCGCGTGGCTCAACTACGCGCGGTACTACAACGGCACCGACGCCCAGAAACGGCAACTCACCGGTTCCACCTGGAAGTCGGCGCTGCCCGCCGCCCACTCCCGGATCACCGCCTACGCGGCGCACCACCAGGACGACGCCACGCTCGCCAAGCGGGCATGGAACGAGTTCTACACCGGCAGCGACACCTACTTCCCGTCCAACGACTGGAACCCGGTCACCGTCAGGACGCCGGCCGTCCTGCGCACCACCGAGGAGATCCCGTGGATCTCCACCAACTCCTCGGCCCAGTGGGCCCTCGCCGCGATCCAGAACCTCGCCCTGATCGGAGACCGGATCCCGTCATGAGACGTGCCTTCCTGACCGTGGCGGTGGCCGCGGGGCTGGTCGCCGGGGCGATACGGCCCGTCATGGCGTCCGACGACTCGAACGTCGTACGGCCCGATGACCGGCGCCTCGCCTACGAGGGGCACTGGGGCCGTACCACCGAGGCGGCGGTCACCGTCAACTCCGGTTCCCGGCTGGGCTTCCGCTTCCTCGGCGACCGCGTCCACGTCCTGTTCGACGTCTCGTCGATCACCGTGCCCGCGCAGATCTACGTGTCGGTCGACGGCGGCCCGAAGCGGCTGTACGCCGTCGACCGGAGCGACATCGAGGTCCAGGCTCCGGGGCGCGGGCCGCACACCGTCGAGTTGTCCGTGAAGGACGTCTTCTCACGGGCCAACCGGTGGACGCCACCGTTGGAGACCGGCGTGGTGCTCACCGGGGTGCGGGGCCGGCTGCTGGTGCAAAAGGTCGCTCATGAACGGCAGTTGGCGTTCTACGGCGACTCCATCACCCAGGGCGTCATGGCCCTGTGCGACGTGAACACCTCCGACTGCGCTGACGGCACCGCCGCCTACCCCACCCTGGTCGCCGACGCCCTGCACGCCTCCCTCACCCAGGTCGGGTTCGGGCGGCAGGGCGTGATCCAGACCGGCAACGGGGGAGTACCGGCGGCGTCGGACGCCTACGGCTGGAACTTCGCGGCGTCCAGGGCGGACACGGACCGTGGGGCCGACGCGATCGTGGTGAACCAGGGCACCAATGACACCGCCTGGGGCCCGGACGAGTTCCGCACCGCCTATCGCGCCTACCTCGACAAGCTGCGGACCGCGGCACCGCACGCACGCATCCTCGCGCTGCGCCCCTTCAACGGCGCACACGCCGAGGACATCGCCGCCGTCGTGGCCGAACTCGCCGACGCCCGTATCGAGTTCGTCGACTCGACCGACTGGCTCTCCGCGGCGGACGGCGACTTCAACGGGACCGTCCACCCCAGTGCTCAGGGCCACCGCAAGGCGGCCGACCGACTGATCGCCCTTCTCGCAAAGGAGCACTAGTGCAGCGCCTGCACCGCCGAAGAACCGTCGCCGTCGCCGCGGCGGCCCTGCTGGCCGGGATGTTCTCCGCACCCGCCGGTCACGCCGAAGAGGCCCCGCGCCGGGTGGTCGAGAACCTCGACCGCGGACTGGTCGCCGTACCGTCCGGCTCGGGTGGGGGCACGTTCCTGAGCTGGCGCCTGCTCGGCACCGAGTACGCCCGGTACGGGAACGCCATCGCCTTCAACGTCTACAAGAACGGGCGGCGGCTGAACCGTACGCCGGTCACCAAGTCCACGACGTACCAGGACGACTCGCCCGGCAAGGGCACGTACACCGTGCGGCCCGTCGTCAACGGGCATGAGCAGAGGCCGAGTTCGGCCGCGCTCGACTTCGCGCAGGGCTACGCCCAGATCCCGCTCGCGACCGCCGACGGCTACACCGTGCAGCACGCCTGGCCCGGGGACCTCGACGGCGACGGACGGTACGAGATCGTCGTCAGCCGGCTCTCCGGGACCCGTGACAAGCCCGACCTGCTGGAGGCGTACCGGCTGACCGGCGAGCGACTGTGGCGGGTCGACCAGGGGCCCGGTTCGTACACGCAGGCCGGCGGGAACGGTGCCAACGACCCGGCGCCCGCGGCGATCAGCGGCTCCACGGCGATCGGCGGCTACCGCAACGACGACAACGTCACGGTGTTCGACCTGGACAGCGACGGCAAGGCCGAGGTGCTGGTGCACACGGCCGACGGGACGACCTTCGCGGACGGTTCGAAGGTCAGCGCGGCCTCGCCCGCGAACCAGTTCGTGTCCGTCATCGACGGACTGACCGGCACCGAGCGCACCCGGCAGCCCGTCCCCGACGACTTCGTCGCCGACGGCCCTTCCGGCGGCCACTTCGGCATCGCCTACCTCGACGGTGAACACCCCAGCCTGGTCACCAAGTTGGTCACCCGGGTCGGTGCCAAGCGCGGTACCTTCCGGATCCTCTTCCAGACCTGGGACTTCAACGGCACCGAGCTGAGCCCGCGTTGGAAGTACGTGGTCCCGGCTGCCAGCGGCGCGACCAGCTTCCACCAGATCCGTACCGTCGACGTCGACCTCGACGGCAAGGACGAGATCGCCGACGGCAACTACGTCGTCAACAGCGACGGCACGCTCCGGTACGTCGTCGACGGCGCGGGGCACGGCGACCGCTTCCACATCGCCGACCTCGACCCCGACCGGCCCGGACTGGAGGGATTCGCCATCCAGCAGGCCGAGTTGGGCGTCGTCCCGAACTTCCCCTGGTACTACTACGACGCCGACACGGGTGAGCGGCTCCTGACCGGCCAACACCCCGCCGACTGGGTCAACGACACGGACATCGACGTCGGCCGCGGCAGCACCGGCGACATCGACCCTGACCACCCGGGCTACGAGTACTGGACCTCCACCGCCGACGTCACCGCCCCCGGCGCGGGCGTCCGCAACGTCCAGGACGGCAAGGTCTCCACGACGACGCCCAGTGTCAACTTCCGCATCTGGTGGGACGGCGACAAGGCCTCGGAGAACCTCGACCTCACCCACGTGGAGAAGTGGGACCCGGCGACCGAGACCACCTCGAAGATCTTCGAGCCGTCCGGTGTGGTCTCCGGCGCCCGCAACGCCACCCCGTTCTACGGCGACCTCCTCGGCGACTGGCGCGAGGAGATCCTCGCCGAGACCGCCGACCACACCGCGCTCAGGCTCTACACCACCACCGAGCCGACGCGGACACGTATCTACACGCTCGCGCAGAACGCCGAGTACCGCCTCGGCTGGACCGTGCGCGGCTATCTCCAGTCGACGTACACCGACTACTACCTCGGCACCGAGACCCGCAGGGTGCCGAAGCCCTCGATCACCCTCCCGGAAGGAGCCGTCCGCAGTGACGACCACGCGTAGAGCATTCGGAGCCCTGGCCGCCGGCACCGCCCTGGCCGCCCTGGCCCCCGCCGCGACCGCGAGCGCCCACTCCTCGAACCGCCGCGGCCGCCTCATCGCCCACGACGACTTCCGCCACGGCCTCGGCCAGTGGGCCGTGGAACTGGAGAAGGGCGGCACCGTCACCGCCGCCCGCGCCACCCTGGACGTCGAGGTACCGGCCGGCGCGACGATCTGGTTCAAGAAGCGGCTCGAAGGCCCGTACGTCATCGAGTACACGGCCACGCCCGTGTCCGAGGGCGGCGTCAACGACCGGGTCTCCGACCTCAACAACTTCTGGAACGCGGTCGACGTCCGTTCCCCCGACGACATCTTCGCCACCCGGCGCGGCGGGGCGCTGGCCGAGTACGACTACCTCAAGACGTACTACGTCGGCTACGGCGCCAACACCAACACCACGACCCGGCTGCGGCGGTACGTCGGCGAGGCCGGCGTCCGCCCGCTGATCTACGACTACACCGAGCCGCTGCTCGTGGCGAACCAACCCCACCGGGTCCGGATCGTCTCCGACGGCTCCACCCAGCGGTGGTGGAACAACGGGCGGCTCGTCTTCGACCTCACCGACCCGGAGCCCTACACGAGCGGGCACTTCGCCTTCCGGACCACATGGAGCCACTTCCGGCTGAACGACTTACGGGTGTGGCGGCTGAGCCCTCAACATCGCTGATCGGAGACGTATTCCAGGCTTGGCCAACACTTTAGGAGTGGCTTATCTCACCGCCCGTCAACCCTTCCTTACGGTCGCGTAGGTCACATTCGAAGGTGAATCATGCCGGGTGTGGCAGACGATTCGAAGAGTGACAGCGCAGCAGTGATCGGGTCGTACGTTGCGGTGGGGGACAGCTTCACCGAAGGCGTGGGCGACCCCGGCCCCGACGGGGCGTTCGTCGGCTGGGCCGACCGGTTCGCGGTACTTCTCGCGGACCGGCGGCCCGAGGGCGCCTTCACGTACGCCAACCTCGCCGTCCGCGGCAAGCTGCTCGACCAGATCGTGGAGGACCAGCTTCCCAAGGCCGTGGAACTCGGTCCGGACCTGGTCTCCTTCTGTGCCGGCGGCAATGACATCCTCCGACCGGGAACCGACCCCGACGAGGTCGCCGAGCGCTTCGAGCGGGCGATCGCCCGGCTCACCGAGGCGTGCGGCACCGTGATCGTGACGACCGGTTTCGACACCCGTGGCGTGCCCGTGCTCAAGCACCTGCGCGGCAAGATCGCCACGTACAACGGACATGTGCGGGCGGTCGCCGACCGCTACGGCTGTCCCGTCCTCGACCTGTGGTCCCTGAAGACCATCCAGGACCGCAGGGCCTGGGACGGCGACCGGCTCCATCTCTCCGCCGACGGCCACACGCGTGTGGCGCTGCGCGCCGGCCAGGTGCTCGGCCTGGAGGTCCCGGCCGACCCCGACCAGCCGTGGCCTCCGCTGCCGCCGCGCGGCACGCTCGACGTGCGGCGCGACGATGTGCACTGGGCGCGCGAGTACCTGGTGCCGTGGATCGGGCGGCGGCTGCGCGGCGAGTCCTCGGGCGACCATGTGACCGCCAAGGGCGCGCTGTCGCCGGACGACATCAAGCTGCGGATCGCGTCGGTGGCGTGACCCCTGTGCGGTGCGCGGGGGCGGCTCCACCAGTGAGGTGACCGCGCGGGAGTGGTGCGCGGTCCGGTCCCGGGGCCGGTGTTGGGATGACGGCACACCGTCACCCGACTCCCGGAAGGACCGGACGCGCATGCCCGTTCCCCGTACGACCGTCACGGCGATCGCCGTCGTCCTCCTGGCCCTGGGCCTGCCCGTCGCCGCCGCCCCCGGGGCCGCCGCCACGGGCGGTGCCGTGCCCGCGGTGCGTGTCGCGGCGGCGCCCGCCACCGTCACCGTGACCGGCGAGGGCAGCGCCGCCGGGGAGCCCGACATCGCCCTGGTCGGCGCCGGGGTGGAGGCCACCGCCAAGACCACCCGGGCCGCGCTCGACGCGCAGAACGAGGCGGCCGCGGCCCTGCTGAGGGCGGTGCGCGCCCAGGGGATCGTCGACCGGGACATCCGTACCGAGAACGTCTCCGTCAGCCCCGTGTACGACTACCAGGACGGCGTGTCGACGCTGAAGGGCTACCGGGCCGCCCAGTCCTTCTCGATCAGGGTGCGCGAGGTGGCCACCGCCGGTGCCCTGATCACGGCCGTCACCGAGGCCACCGGCGACGCCGGCCGTGTCGACTCCGTCGTCTTCGACCTCGACGACCGCCGCCCGCTCCAGGCCCGCGCCCGCGAGGCCGCCTATCAGGACGCCCACGCCAAGGCCGCGCAGTACGCCGAGCTCGGCGGCCACCGCCTCGGCCGCCTCGTCTCGCTCAGCGAGGGCGGCACCGGGTACGTCCTCCCGATGCCACCGGTCTCCGGGGACGTGCCGGGGGCAGGCATCGGCGCGGTGCCGCTCGCACCGGGGGAGATCCGGGCGACGGCCTCGGTGACGGCGGTGTACGAACTGGACTGAGGAACCCTCGTCCGCGTCACGCCCGGATCCACCGCCGCAGCGCCTCGACCGTGTTCTCCGGCGACGAGTTGAAGCACAACCGGATCCCCGGGGCCTCCTCGGTGAGGACGTTGACCAGCCGTTCGAACAGCACGGTGTGCTCCGGCAGCATCCGTACGCCGCCCCCGATCATCGCGAGGCCGAACGTGTGCGCCCGGAGCTGTTCCCGGACGGCCTCCTGCGCGTGGTCCGCGGCCGTGTCGATCAGGCAGGGCACCACGTCGAACCCCGCCTGGCGCAGGCCCGCGTTCGCCGCCTCGATCCGGGCGGCGAAGGTCACCTCGTCGACGCCCTCGGGCATCCGGCTGTAGTCGAGCACGCGCGGGTGCAGTCCGATGGACAGCACCTTCGTCGTGCCGGGGAGGGGTGCCGGGGCTGTCGGTCGCACCATGGGTGGTGTGCCCTCTCTGTCGGCGGGCCTGCTCTCGTGGGGCGCCGCTCAGCGCTCCTGGGCGCTCAACGTCTCGGCTCCCAGACCGAGTTCCCGGGCCAGGGCCTCGTCCACCCACTCCTGTGCGCGGGACCGGGAAACGGCTCCCGGGTAGGACGTCAGCTGTACGGCGAGACCGTCGAGCAGGGCGGTGAGGCGCAGGGCCGCGCCGTCCGGGTCGGGACAGTGGAACTCGCCCGCGGCCGTGCCCTCCCTGACGACCTCGGCGATCGCCGCCTTCCACCGTCTGTCGAGGTTGCGGGTGACCTCCTGGAGCGCGGGTTCGCGCAGCGCCGCCGCCCAGCCCTCGATCCACAGCCGCCAGCCCTTGGCCTGGCCGGTCGGGGCGTACCAGCGCACGGCGGACCGCAGCCGGCGCAGCGCGGTCGTACGGCGGCCGAGCAGCTTGCGCAGCTGCGCGAGGTCCTCCTCCGCGGCGTGGGCGAACGCGGCGGAGACCAGCTTCTCCTTCGTCGAGAAGTGGTACAGCACCAGCGCGTTGCTGACCCCGAGCGCCGAGGCCACGTCGGCGATCCTGACCGCCGCCACGCCCCGCGCCTCGATCTGCTCGACGGCGGCCCGCAGCAACTCCTCGCGCCGCTCGGCCACGCTCAACCGCACTCTCGCCACGCGGCCACCCTATCGAGGCAGCACCTGGGACCGCCGAGGGGCCGCGGTCATCGGCACCGGGCCGGAACAGCGGAGACGCTGCCGACGTAGGCCGAACGGTCGGCACAGCCGACACGGCCACCGGCCGGCCGGTGCGCCGAGAGCCACTGCCCCGGCGCCGACCGAACCGCCGCAGCGCCCTCTCGTCGGCGCGGACCGAGTTGCCGAACCGCCGGGACTCACCTCGTCGTACCCGCACCACCACCGACGGCACCCGTCACCGGTACCACCCGAACCGCTCCGCGATCACCGGCAGTCGGTCCGCGACGATCGCGTGTGCGGCGGCGCGTGGTGAGGTTCCGTCGGCCTCCGCGCGGGCCAGCATGAGCTCGACGAGGGCCCGCATGGCGCGGCGGGTGTGCGCGAACGCCTCCTGGGCGTCGGCGCCGATGTCGCCGAACAGGGTCCACCACCACCAGGCGTTCGTCCCGGAGTTCACGACCACGTCGGGCAGCACGGTGACGCCCCGCGCGGCCAGCAGCGCCTCCGCCGCGGGCAGGACGGGCATGTTCGCGGCCTCGACGATCCAGCGGGCGGTGATCCGCCCCTGGTTGGAGGCGTCGATCGCGTACGACACCGCCGCGGGCACCAGCACCTCCACGTCCGCGGACAGCCACGCGTCGCCCGGCAGTTCACGGTCACCGGGGCGCAGCACGGCACGGTCCACGGTGCCGTACGCGTCCCGCGCGGCGAGCAGCGCCTCGACGTCGAGGCCGGCGGGATTGGCGATCGTGCCCTTGATGTCGGCGACGGCCACGATGTCGAGCCCCGCGCGCGCGAGGAACCGTGCCGTGGCTGCGCCCATCGTGCCGAGCCCCTGCACCGCGACCCGCGTCCCCGCGTACGGCACCCCGGCCCGGTCCAGGGCCGTGAGCACCGACTCGGCGACCCCGCAGCCGCCGGCCAGTTCGTCGAGCCCGATGCCGTCCACCTCGACGGCGAACGCCTCCGCGAGCCGACGCCGGGCCGCCGTCTCGTCGTCGAGCAGCGGGTACACGGCCTGGATCGAGGAGACGAGCCCCGCCTCGGCCGCCGCCCGGTCCACGAGGTCCTGGGTGAGGCCGAGATCCTCGCCGGTGGTCCAGAGACTCTCGACGTACGGTCGCATCGCGCGCAGGAAACGCACGAGAACCGCGTACGCCGCCGGGTCCCGGGGATCGCAGTCGATGCCGCCCTTCGCGCCGCCCAGCGGGATGTAGCGGCCCTCGGGGTCGTAGTGCAGCGCCTCCTTCATGGTCATGCCGCGGGCCAGCCCGGTGACCTCGTCCAGGGTGCAGCCCTCGCGCATGCGCAGCCCGCCGCTGGACACGCCGCGTACGAGCCGGTCGACGACCAGGAAGCCCTGGCGGCCGGTGACGTGGTCGGTCCAGGTGAGCGACAGAAGGGGGGTGGTCACGGTGGCTTCTCCTGGTCGAATTACTGAATGGTGAGTCAGTATCGGGAGGGGGCCTGGCCCCTGTCAACGCGAGGCGGGACCGGTTGACGGGGTCGGAGCGGGGGCTGTTACGTTCCCTTTGGGAACGTACTGGTCGTCGGATGGGGGCGGGGACGTGGCGAACGTCGTCGAGTTGTCGTACTACCCGGTCAAGGGATGCGCCGGGATCTCGGCGAGCGAGGCGCTGGTGACGCCGGCCGGGCTCGCCCACGACCGCGCCTTCATGGTCGTGAGCGACGAAGGGGTGTTCCGGACCCAGCGGCGCGACCCGCGGCTCGCGCTGATCCTGCCCGGCATCGACGCCGACGGCGAGCGGCTCACGCTGCGCGCGCCGGACCACGGCGAGGTGACCGTCGACGTCGACACCACCGGAGCGCGCCGGCCCGTCGAACTGTTCGGGAACCCGTTCCGGGGCATCGACCAGGGCGACTCCGTCGCGCGGTGGCTCACCGACGTGCTCGGCGTCCCGAGTCGCCTCGTCCGGGTACCGCCCGAGCACGACCGGGTCACCGACGGCAGGACGCCGGGCACCGCCGGCTGGGCGGACAGCGGCGCGCTGCACGTGCTCTCGCGCTCCAGCCTCGACCTGCTCAACGAGAAGATCGCCGAGCGTGGCGGGGAACCTCTGTCGATGAACCGCTTCCGCCCCAACATCGTGATCGGCGGCTGGGACACCCCGCACACCGAGGACCGCGCCCACCGCATGCTGATCGGCGACACCGAGCTCGCCTACGCCAAGCTCGCCGTCCGCTGTGCCGTCACCCTGGTCGACCAGGAGCGCGGCGCCAACGGCGGCCCGGAACCCATCCGCAGCCTGGCCGGCTACCGCCGCGGCGCCGCCGGCACCGTGTTCGGCGTGAAGTTCTCCGTGCTGCGGCACGGGAAGCTGGCGGTCGGCGACGAGGTGGACGTCACCGCGTGGGGCGACTCCGAGGTGTCGTTCACGCGGCCGTGACCAGCGGGATCCCGGTTTGTCGGAGGGGTCGACCATAATGGAATGCCTCACCGACTCCACCTGGAGGTACCGTGTCCGGTTTCCGTTCCCTGAGCTCCGGGCTCCGCGCGCTGCAGCCCGCGGCCTTCGGCGTGGACCCGAGCGGTGAGCGCCTCGCGCGCATCCGTAGATCGCCGCACTTCAAGGACGGGGTCTTCCAGAACCCGGGCGGCACGGCCCGCATCCGGCCCTCCGGCTCGACGGTGGAGCTCGCGAAGGTCTTCTTCGACAAGGACGAGCGGCCCCGCCGCGCCCCCGGGGGCCGTATCCCCGTGCACCCCACCACCCTCGCCGACATCGCCCGGCCGCCCGCCACCGGACTCAGGCTGACCTGGATGGGGCACTCCAGCGTGCTCGCGGAGATCGACGGGCACCGGGTGCTCTTCGACCCGGTGTGGGGCGAGCGCTGCTCCCCGGTCCCCTTCGCCGGCCCCAAGCGCCTGCACCCGGTCCCCCTGCCGCTGGCCGCGCTCGGCCCGGTCGACGTGGTCGTCATCTCGCACGACCACTACGACCACCTGGACATGCCTTCCATCAAGGCACTGGCCGGCACCGACACCCTGTTCGCGGTACCCCTCGGCGTCGGCGCCCACCTGGAGCACTGGGGCGTCTCCGCCGACCGGCTGCGCGAGCTGGACTGGCACGAGGCGACCAAGGTCGGCGGCCTCACCCTGACCGCCACCCCGGCCCGCCACTTCTGCGGCCGAGGCCTGCGCAACACACAGCACACCCTCTGGGCCTCCTGGGTCGTAGCCGGCGAGGAGCACCGGGTCTTCCACAGCGGCGACACCGGCTATTTCGAGGGCTTCGAGGACATCGGCGCCGAGCACGGACCGTTCGACGCCACGATGATCCAGATCGGCGCGTACAGCGACTTCTGGCCCGACATCCACATGACGCCCGAGGAGGGCATGCGCGCCCACCTCGACCTCCAGGGCGGACCGTCGGCCGGACCGATGCTGCCGATCCACTGGGCCACCTTCAACCTCGCCACGCACGCGTGGGCGGACCCGGGCGAGGGGACCCTCGCGGCCGCCCGCAAGGAAGGGGCCCGGGTGGCCCTGCCCCGGCCGGGCGAGCCCTTCGAGCCCACCGCCGAGACCGTCCCGGACGAGCCGTGGTGGCGCGGGGTCGCGTCGGCGCCGGCGGGCGGGTGGCCGGCGGACGGTGTGGGCACCGAGGCGGGCCCGGCGACCGATACGGCCCGTGACATTCCCGGAGCCGCGACCGAGGGCTCAGGAGAGCCCGAAACCGTGCCCGCGGGCTGATCCCGGGCTGATTCCGGGCCGAGAACGGCTGACGGCGAGGGCCGGAGAGCATCACGCTCTCCGGCCCTCGCCGTCTGTGCGTGACCGCTTCTGACCAGGTTCGATCGAAGTCCGGCCGTTCCCGAACGGACGCCCGAGGGGCTTATCGGGCTGTCGTACGAGACCTCATACCAGAGCGGGACGCTCTCCGTACGAGTTTGTCAACTGCCCACCGCACATGATGCGTTGCCGACTACTGTGAGTGTCCGTCGGGCGACGCAGGGCCGAATTCTTCGGCGCTCTCGACCGACGCCGAGCCGGAGGAGGGAGTCGACGCGATGGGGATCCCCCCAGCTCGACCGCAACCGGGCACCGGGGGACACCGGTGACCGACGACCGCGTCGGAGTGCGCTCCGCCCGCAGCGAGCGCACCAGGGAACCGGCGGGGGCGCGCACCGGACCACGGGAACCCGGCCGCGGCCGCCCGAGCCCGCCCGGCGACCAGGCCCGACGGACCACCAGTACGAGGACACCGATGGCTCAGCTCCGCGCACCGGCCACCCGCGCAGACCGCCGCGAAGGCGGCCGGCACGGAAGGCCGGCCGCCCGGCCCGTACCCGCGCTGCCCGAGACGCACATACGGCCACAGCTGCTGCGGCTCGCCGTGCTGCCGCCCATCGCGGTCGCCCTCAGCGCCTCGGCAGCCGTCCTCTTCACGGTCCGCTCCACCGGTGCGCAACCCGGTCTCACCCTGTGGGGCGTCCTCGCCGGAGCCTTCTCGGTCGCCCTCGCGGGCATCCTCATCGCCGCCGTGGCCGCCGACCGCGCCGCCCGGGCGGTCAGCGACCGCATCGGCGCCCTGCGCCGCAGCAGCGCGCGCGGCGAGGCGGATCTGCGCGCCCTCGTCGAGGCGCTGCGCCGCGGCGAAGGGCCGCCCCAGCGCAAGCCGCGCGGCGGTCCCCCCGAGGACGCCGACGACTTCGAACTGCTCGCCGCCGACCTGTCCCGCGCCCATGACGGTGCCGTCACCGCGGTGGTCCAGGCCGCCCAGCTGTCCAGCCAGGCGGGCAGCGAACAGAAGCTGGAGGTCTTCCTCAACCTCGCCCGGCGCCTCCAGTCACTGGTGCACCGGGAGATCTCCATCCTCGACGAGCTGGAGAACGAGATCGAGGACCCCGACCTGCTCAAGGGCCTCTTCCACGTCGACCACCTCGCCACCCGCATCCGGCGGCACGCCGAGAACCTCGCCGTGCTCGGCGGCGCCGTCTCCCGCCGGCAATGGAGCCACCCCGTCTCCATGACCGAGGTGCTGCGCTCCGCCATCGCCGAGGTCGAGCAGTACTCCCGGGTCAAGCTCGTGCCGCCCATCGACGGAACCCTGCGCGGGCACGCCGTCGCCGACGTCATCCACCTGCTCGCCGAACTGGTCGAGAACGCGACGGTGTTCTCCGCCCCGCACACCCAGGTCCTGCTGCGAGCCAACCTCGTCACCTCCGGGCTCGCCGTCGAGGTCGAGGACCGCGGGCTCGGCATGCCCGTCGGCGAGCAGAACAAGATGAACGCCCTGCTCGCCGACCCCGACCAGGTCAACGTGGGCAGCCTGCTGGCGGACGGCCGCATCGGCCTGTTCGTCGTCTCGCAGCTCGCCCGGCGGCACGGCATCAACGTCCGGCTCCAGACCAACATCTACGGCGGCGTCCAGGCCGTACTCGTCGTACCGCAGGGGCTGTTGGGCGCGGACCCGGACGCGTCGGGCGCCGTACCGCGGTCACCGGGCGGGACGGGAGCACCGGAGCCCGGCCGGCCCCCGGCGCCCATGACGGGACCGGGCGGGCCCGGTGCCTCCGGGGCCCCGCAGCGGGAAGGGACGGGACCGGGGACCGCCGTACCGCCCCAGCAGTATCCGTACCCGGGAGCCGGTGCGGCCGCCGACACCGGGCCCCAGCGCGTCGTACCCTTCGCGCCCCGCCGGCAGCACGACGCCCCGCGTGCCGCCGCCCCGGCGCCCGGCCCCGCCGTACCACTGCCCGTGCGCGGCACCCACCAGGAGCGGCCCAACCCGGCGGAGGCCGTCCCGGGCATCCGCCCCGACGACCGGCACCGCGTCGCCGAACGCACCGCCGGGCCGCCCACCCCCCGCACCGGCACCGTGCGCGGCACCATGGGCAAGCCCCAACTGCCCCGCCGCCGCGCCCAGGAACACATCGCACCCCAGCTGCGCGACGGCCCGGCCGCACCGCGTCCCGAGACGGACCACCCCGCCGGTCACGACCCGGGCCTGATGGCGGCCTTCCAGCGCGGCATCGGCCTCGCCGAGGCACAGCAGCACCTGGAGGCCGAGCACGCGGGGGCGCCCCACCCGGAAGAAGCGGGCCACCCGCAGGCCCCGCACATGGAGGCCGTGCGCTTCGACACGGACCGGACCGGGTCCATGTACCTCGGCGTACCCCACTCCGCCCCGGCACCCCTGGACCTCACGCACCCGGACGCCCCCCACCGGGACGCATCGCCCCAGGACGTGCCCGCCATGGACC
>NZ_JABERD010000066.1 GCF_013044505.1 Streptomyces sp. S3(2020)
AGATGTTTATAAGCGACAGCCTCTACGCCCTCCACCACCGCGACCGCGACCTCACCGACCTCCACCCGGCCCGCGCCTACCGGCGCGGCTGGCGGCTCAACGCGCTCCCCGCCCTGAGACTGTGGACGCCCCTGCTCACCTGGCTCACGGTCATCGCCTTCACCCTCACCCACTTCTCCGCGACCGGCCTGCCGCGCTGGTGGGCGGGGCTGCTCGCGGCGATCGGCCTCGGCTCGCTCCTCTGGGGAGCCCACGCACTCGTCCTGACCTCCCTCTTCAGCTTCCGCACCCGCGACACCGCCCGCCTCGCCGGGTACTTCCTCTTCCGGCACGGCCGCGCCACCCTCGCCACCGCCTCGCTGCTCGTCCTGACTGCCGCGGGGACCGCCCTGCTCACCGAGGCCCTGCCCGCCCTGCTGGCCGCCCCGCTGCTGCTGTCCCTGCTGCACGGCAGCCGCGCGGTCATCGCCGAGACCCAGGAGGACTTCACCGTATGAGTCGCAAGATCCGGTACGGCGGCGACTACAACCCCGAGCAATGGCCGCAGCACATCCGGGACGAGGACCACCGTCTGTTCACCCGGGCCGGTATCGACACCCTCACCGTCGGCGTCTTCTCCTGGTCGCTCACCCAACCCGCCGAGGACACCTACGACTTCACCGTCCTGGACCGCGTCCTGGACCGCGCCGCCGCCGAGGGCCGCCAGGTCTGCCTCGCCACCGGCACCGCGGCCCTCCCGCCGTGGCTCGCCAAGAAGCACCCCGAGGTCAACCGCACCGACTTCGAGGGCCGCCGCCACCGCTACGGCCAGCGCCACAACTTCTGCCCCAGCTCACCGGCGTACCGCCGCCTCTCGACGGCGCTGGCCGCACGCCTGGCCGAACGGTACGCCGAGCACCCCGCGTTGCTCGCCTGGCACATCAACAACGAGTACGGCGGCGTCTGCTACTGCGAGATATGCGCGGAAGCGTTCCGGGACTGGCTGCGCGACAAGTACGGGGACACCCTCGACGCCCTCAACGACGCCTGGTGGACCACCTTCTGGTCGCACCGCTACACCGACTGGTCCGAGATCGAACCCCCCAGCGCCCTCACCGAGCACTGGCGCGGCCCCGACCACACCGCCTTCCAGGGCATCACCCTCGACTACTTCCGCTTCACCACCGACGCCCTGCTCGGCTGCTTCCTCGCCGAGAAGGAGGTGATCCGCGCCCACGACCCGCACACCCCGGTCACCACCAACTTCATGGGCATGTTTCGCCCCCTCGACTACCACCGCTGGGCCCCGCACCTCGACTTCGCCTCCTGGGACAGCTACCCGCCCCTCGACGCCCCGCCGACCCGGCCCGCCCTGGCCCATGACCTGATGCGCGGCCTGAAGGACGGCGCCCCGTTCTGGCTGATGGAGCAGACCCCGTCCACGACCGCGTGCCGGGACGTCAACCCCCTGCGACGGCCGGGGGAGTTGAGGCTCGCCACCTTCCAGGCCGTCGCCCACGGCGCCGACGCCGCCCTCTACTTCCAGCTGCGCGCCTCCCGCGGCGCCTGCGAGAAGTACCACGGCGCGGTCATCGGACACGCGGGCCGCGACGACACCCGGGTCTTCCGCGAAGTGGCCGCACTGGGAGCGGAGTTGGCGGCCCTGGGTGACGCCACGCTCGGCGCCCGCACCCCCGCCCGCACCGCCCTGCTCTTCGACTGGGACAGCTGGTGGGCCCTGGAGATCTCCGACGGGCCCTCCCGGCTGGTCAAGTACCAGGACGTCGTCCACGCCTACTACCGCGCCGCCCGCGAGGCCGGTGCCGACGTGGACGTCGTCCCGCAGACCGCCGACCTGACCTCGTACGACGTTGTCCTCGCCCCCGTCCTGCACCTGGTCAAGGGCGACCTCGCCGAGCGCCTCGAAGCGGTCGCCGCACGCGGCGGCACGGTCCTGACCACGTTCCTCTCAGGGCGCGGCGACGAGCACGACCGGGCGTTCCTCACCGACGTACCAGGACCCCTCGCTCCCCTGACGGGCATACGGATCGACGAATGGGACTCCCGGCCACCGGAGTTCACCCAGCCCGTACCCGAGCTGGGCTCGCAGGCCCGCCTCGTCTTCGAGATCGTCCGGCTGCGCGGCGCCGAGCCCGTCGCCACCTACGGCACCGACTTCTACGCGGGCACCCCGGCCGTCACCCGCAACGCGTTCGGAGACGGCGAGGCCTGGTACGTGGCCACCGCCCTCGACCAGCCCGGCGTCGACGAGGTGGTCCGCCGCGTCCTCGCCCGCCACGACCTGCTCGGCCCCTACGCCGACCACCCGGGCGTCGAGACCGCGACCCGGATCACCCCCGACGGCACCCGCCTCCTCTTCCTCCTCAACCACACCCCCGAACCGGCCCACCTCACCGCCCGCACCACCGCCACCGACCTGCTCACCGGCAAGCGGACCGAGGAGGGCGACCCCCTGACCCTCGACCCGCTGGGCACGGTGATCCTGCGGACCGCGTAGCCGCGGCTAGGGGATCCGGCGCCCCCGGGCGTCCGGCACACCGGACTTCCGGAAGAAGTAGCTGTTGATCTGATCGCGCCACTCGCGGGCACTGCGGAGCTGCTCCTCGAACCGTTCCGCCACCCGCGAGTGGCGTTCGGCGTCCACCAGGCCCACGAGCGAGTCCCACACCCGCCGGGCGGCCTCCGCCTCCTCCACGCCCTCGAAGTGAGTGTCGTAGATGTGCTGGATCACGGTCCTGCCGCTGTGCAGCACATGCCCGTACGGCACATGGTGGAAGAACAGCAGCAGCTCGTCCGGACAGGTCTCCGGCGACTCGTACACCTCGGCCCAGGGCTTGGCGTACTGCGCCGCGTACCCCGTCCCGGTCGCCGCGCTCCGGTCCACGCCGACGCCGTCCCGGTCGGCGAAGTGGTAGGTCCCCCACGGGCTGTACTCGTATCCGTCCACGCCCGGCCCGTAGTGGTGACCGGGCTGCACCATGAAACCGACCCCGAGCGGCGCGGTGTACTTCTCGTACGTGCGCCACGACCCCTCCAGCACCGCGCGCACCCCCGCCGCCGGCTCCGTCCCGAAGGTGAGCCGGATCCACTCGTCGAGGATCTCCAGCGGGTCCGCGTCGGGCTGCCAGGCCAGCCGGCCGAAGGTGTAGAGGTTCGCCTGGGCCAGCGGATGCCCGGTCCAGAACGGGTCGTCACCGACGTTGGAGACGGCGACCAACCCGCCGCGCGCCAATTCCCCGACAGAAGACCCCGGTTCGGGCCGGAACCGCAGCACCTCGCTCCACATCGGCCCCAGCCAGCACACATGCCGCTGCTGCCCGGTGTACTCCTGCGTCGCCTGCAACTCCACCGCGAGCCGGGTGCCGGGCATCGCGCCGATCAGCGGTGAGACCGGCTCCCGTACCTGGAAGTCCATCGGCCCGTGCTTGACCTGGAGCACGGCGTTCGACGCGAACTCCCCGTCCAGCGGCACGAAATGGTCGTACGCGGCCCGCGCCCGGTCCGTCGTCCGGTCCCGCCAGTCCTGCCGGTGGTCGTAGACGAAGGCCCGCCAGTGGACCGTGCCGCCGTACGGCTCCAGTGCGGCAGCCAGCATGTTCGCCCCGTCGGCGTGCGAGCGGCCGTAGGCGAAGGGCCCCGGTTGGCCCTCCGAGTCGGCCTTCACCACGTACCCGCCGAAGTCCGGTACCGCCTCGTACACGCGCCCGGTCACCTCGGCCCACCACGCCCGCACCTCCTCGTCGAGCGGATCGGCCGTCGCGAGCCCGCCGAGCACGACCGGCGCGGCGAAGCTCACGGACAGATGCGTCCGGATCCCGTACTCCCTGAACGCGCCCGCGAGCGCGGCGACTTCACCGATCCGGTCGGTCAGCAGATGGGCCTCGGCCTCGTGCACGTTGACGTTGTTCACGGCCACGGCGTTGATCCCGCAGGAGGCGAGCAGCCTGCCGTACGCCAGGACCCGCTCCAGATCCCCGCGCGCCCGCCCGTCCTGCCAGAACAGCGAGCCGCCCGCGTATCCGCGCTCCACCTGGCCCATCACCGGGTGCACGGACACGTTGTCCCAGTGGTCCAGCATGCGCAGCGCCGACTCGGGCCGGTGTGTGAGACGTTCGCAGGAGCCCTCGAAGGCCGCCTCCCCGAGCCGTACGACATGGAAGAAGCCGTGGAGCAACCCGGCCCCGCCGGACGCCGTGACGGTCGTACGGCCGTCACGGCGTCCGTATGTGAACGCCTCGCTCCCGTCCTCGCCGGTCAGCTCCAGCACCAGGTCGCAGTCGCCGTCCGGTACGACACTTCCCCCGAACCGTGCGCAGGACCGTGCCACTTCACGGCGGACTGTCTCCACCAGAGGACCCGCGCCACGGATGAGTGTCCGCCGGGTGCCGACCCGCCGGAACACCCCGTCCGGCAGCCAGGCGGCATCGACACCCCGCATGAGACCTCAACTCCCTTGCTCAGCCCAGCAGTTCGACCTCGGATACGGTTGCCTCGCCGTCCAGCACGAGGCGGTACCTCTCGTACGTACCCGGCGACCCCACCGTGAACGCGCGTGTCTGTCTGTCCCAGGCGAAGGATTCACCGGACCGCTCGTCCAGCGTCTTCCACCCGGTCCCGTCGGCAGACCCCTGGAGTACCCAACCCGTGGGCGCCTTCGTGCGGTCCACGGGCGAGGTGAGTGTGTACTGCACCCCCTTGACCCCCTCGGTGACCGGCAACTCGACTGAGGACACCGCGACTTCGGTCGCCGACGTGTTGTCGAACAGCCCGCCCCCGCCCTTGAGCACATCCGCCCGGGGCGTCGGCACCTTGTCGTCCTGGGTGATCGACACCGGCGCCGCGTTCTTGCCGGTGCCCCAGGACGAGGGCCGCGGACCCATGTCGAAGGTCAGTGTGCCGCCCTTGGAGATCAGCGAGTGCGGAAGCGAAGTCGACGTCCAGGCCTTCCCGTTGACCTTCAGACCCTGCACATACACATTGCGGGTGCTGTTCTTCGGCGCCTGGACGACGAGGTCCCGTCCGTTCTCCAGATGCACCGTCGCCTTCGTGAACAGCGGTGAGCCGATCGCGTACTCGCCACTGCCCATCACCAGCGGATAGAAGCCCAGTGCGGAGAAGAGGAACCACGCCGACTGCTCGCCGTTGTCCTCGTCGCCGTGATAGCCCTGCCCGATCGCACTGCCGGTGTACAGCCGGGACAGCACCTCACGGACGTTGCGCTGGGTCTTCCACGGCTGACCCGCCGCGTCGTACATGTAGTTGACGTGGTGGGCGACCTGGTTGGAGTGCCCGTACATGCCCATGCGGACGTCCCGTGCCTCCGTCATCTCGTGGATGACCCCGCCGTAGGAGCCGACGAAGTCCGGCGAGGCCGTCTCCGGTGTGGCGAAGTACTCGTCGAGCTTGTCGGCGAGCCTGCTACGGCCGCCGTACAGGTTGGCCAGGCCCCGGCTGTCCTGCGGGGCGGTGAAGGCGTATCCCCAGCCATTGGTCTCCGTGTAGTCGTAGCCCCAGACGCGGGGGTCGTACTTCGACGACTCCACACGCCAGTCACCGCTGGGATCCCGCCCCTGGAAGAAGCCGGCCCGGGAATCGAAGAGGTTCACGTACTCGCGGGCCCGGTTGAGGAAGTACTCCGACTCCTCCGCGTACCGCTTCTCACCCGTCCTGCCGTACAGCGCCTGTCCCATCCGCGCGATGCCGTAGTCGTTCAGATAGCCCTCCAGTGCCCAGGACAGGCCCTCGTGCGTCCCGGTGCTGGTGTAGCCGAGGAACGGGGAGGTCTCCATCCCCTTGCGGCCCACGCCCGACGTCGGCGGCACGACGGTCGCGTTCTTCACGGCCGCCTCGTACGCCGACCTTGCGTCGAAGTCGACACCCTTGACGTACGCGTCCGCGAAGGCGACGTCCGAGGAGGTGCCGGTCATCAGGTCCGCGTAGCCGGGGGAGGACCAGCGCGAGGTCCATCCGCCGTCCTTGTACTGCTGCACGAACCCGTCGGCCATCTCACCCGCCTGAGAGGGCGTCAGCAGCGAGTACGCGGGCCATGTCGTCCGGTAGGTGTCCCAGAAGCCGTTGTTGACGTACACCTTGCCGTCGACGATCTTCGCCCCGGTGTGGGTGGGGGTGTCGGGACCCGGCATCGGAGAGAACGGCGAGGCGTACCGGTACGTCGAACCGACCTTCTCGAAGCCGGAGTTGGGGTACAGGTACAGCCGGTACAGGCTGGAGTACAGCGTGGTCAGCTGGTCCCCGGTGGCGCCCTCGACCTCGACCTTGCCGAGCAGCCGGTCCCACTGCCGCTGGGCACGCGACTTCACCGTCTCGAAGGAGGTGCCGTCGGGGATCTCCTGGCGCAGGTTGTCCTTGGCCTGGTCGACGCTGATGAGCGAGGTCGCCAGCCGCAGGGTGACCGTGGCGGCGTCGAAGCGCAGATACCCCTTGACCCCGCTGGAGTCGCCCTCGACCACGGGCTTGTCGAAGACCCCGTAGACGAACAGCCGGGTCGCCCCCGTCGACAGCCCGGACTTCACGTCCGAGTACCCGGTGACGGTCCCGTTCTGCTTGTCGAGTGTCAGCCCCGCCTGGTCCGTCACGTTGTCGAAGAGGACACTCGCCTTGTCACCGGGGTAGGTGAAGCGCAGCGCCGCCGCATGGTCGGTCGGCGCCATCTCCGCCTTCAGCCCGTTCTCGAACCGCACGCCGTAGTAGTACGGCCGCGCGGTCTCGTTCTCGTGCCGGAAGGCCAGCTCCCGCGCCTCGCGGCCGGTGTCCGGGACGCCGGCGGCCACGGACGGCATCACCTGGAAGGTCTGCCGGTCGCCCATCCAGGGGCTCGGCTCGTGGCTCGCGCTGAACGCCTGGATGGTCGGCTGGTTGTCGTCGTTGTTGGCCCGCGCGTAGTCGTAGAGCCAACTGAGTGATCCGGCGTTGGTGACCGGCGTCCAGAAGTTGAAGCCATGGGGCACGGCGGTCGCGGGGAAGTTGTTGCCGCGGGAGAAGGCTCCGCTGGAGTTGGTGCCGCGGGTCGTGAGCGCGTAGTCGGACAGATGGGCCTTCGGTTTCTCGGGCGCCACGGGTTCGATCCGTACGTCGTCCAGCCAGCCGCGGAACTTCGCCGGGCCGCCGGGGGAGTCGTACGCCACCAGGATCCGGTCGACCGTCTTCCCGGCCGCCACCGACCCGATCCGCGAGGCCACGTCGTTCCACTGGTTGACGTACAGCACCTTCGCGGCGCCCTGCCCCCGCGGCGACAGCTCGAAGCCGTGCTGGTCACGGGCGCCGAGGCCGCTCAGATACGTGCCGTCCGTGAAGGCCAGGTCCACCGCCACGTTCGTCGCCGCGTAGTCCCGGTCGCCGTCCGCCATCGACGGGAAGACCCGGTACGCCAGCCGGGTGTCCCGGCCGACGGCCACGTTCACGTCGTAGACCTTGTTGTACGAGTACGCCCGCCCGTCCGCCGTGTGCCGCCCGGCGTACCGCAGCGCCCGCTTCCCGGTGAAGCCGGCCCGCGCCTTCGCGGTGGGGGAGCCGTTCGGGCCGCGGTCGACCAGGGAGAGCATGTCGGGCGGTACGGGCCCGTTGCCGCCGCCCGTGGAGAACTGCACGTCGGCGAGTTGCAGGATGTCCGGGGCACCGTTGTTCGCGGTGACGTCGAGACGGAAGTGCCGGTACTCGGCCGGCTCCGCGAGGTCGTAGGACTTCGTCTGGAAGCGCTCCGGGAAGGACTCCCCGGAGCGGGTGTCGAGGGTCTTCCAGTCCTTGCCGTCCGCCGAGCCCCGAAGGGTCCAGTCCCTGGGGTCGCGCTCGTCGTGGTCGTTGGCCGAGACGAGGGCGTACGTCACGATCTTCCTGGGCTTGTCCAGGTCGAACTCCACCCAGCCGGTGGGCTGGAACGCCAGCCACTTGGTGCCCGGCTCGCCGTCGGCGAGGTTGTCCTTCACCTCGCCGCCGGAGGTGTTCTCGGCGCTCGCGCGGACGTCCGTGACACGGTCGGTCACATTGCCCGGGATACCGCTGCTGTAGCCGCCGTCGACGCCCGAGGCGCGCTCCACCGTGTCGGTCCAGTCCGGAACCGGATCATCCGGTTCGAAGGACGACGTGAACTCCCGGTCGGCGGCGGGCGCCTCCGGCAGGGCGACCGCCGCCCCCTGGGAACCCATGGCCAAAGCGAAGGCGGTCGTGAGAACGACCGCCGGACCTCGTCTGTACCGAGCTCTGTGCCGCATGCGCCAGCACCCTCCTGCCATCGCGGACAACGTTGTCAACTTCGATGCGCAAGGATCAGTTGTGGCCCAAGTGGTCGGCGGTGTCAAGGGTGTTGGGTGTGGCATTCGGGCGCAATGCCGGGGATATTTCCGTCAGTCGGTGCACAGCCCGCACATATTTCCGGGAGGTCTCAACTCGGAAAAGACCCATGGCCAACCTTGCATTCGATCTTGCTCCGTTGGCGGGAAGTGGACTATACCTGTCGGCGATTCACCCGATCCGTTCGACCCACGCGGGTCGAGTGTTTCCGTACGATCCGCACTTCCTGCACGACCCAGCATGACCCGATCGCGGTGCCCGGGAGGATCCGGTTCACCGCCTGAGTCCTGGAGAAGGCGAGGACTTGAGCATGGGATCCACTTCCGCCGAGAACAGCAGCAAAGGCTCCGTCGACCGCCGCGATCTGATCAAGCGGTCCGCCGCGCTCGGTCTGATCACCGTACCTACCATGAGCTTCCTCTCCGCGTGCGCCAGCGGCGGCGGGGACGACACCTCCGACAACGACGCCGAGGGCAAGACCTCCAAGTCGAACCCCTTCGGCGTGAAGGACGGCAGCAAGCTCGACGTCGTCATCTTCAAGGGCGGCTACGGCGACGACTACGCCAAGGCCTGGGAGGCGAGCTTCAAGAAGAAGTGGGGCGTCACCTCCGTCCACACCGGCACCCAGGAGATCACCGGCAAGCTCCAGCCCCGCTTCAACGCGGGCAACCCGCCGGACATCGTGGACGACTCCGGCGCCCAGCAGATCCCGATCGACGTGCTGTACAAGAACGGCCAGCTGCTCGACCTCGCCGCGGTCCTGGACGCCCCGTCGATCGACGACCCGGCCAAGAAGGTCCGCGACACCCTGATCCCCGGCACCCTCGACGCGGGCATGCAGGGCGGCAAGGTCGTCGCCCTGAACTACATCTACACGGTGTGGGGCCTGTGGTACTCCGGCAAGCTCTTCAAGGAGAAGGGCTGGACGGAGCCCAAGACCTGGGACGAGTTCCTCGCCATCTGCAAGGACGCCAAGTCCCAGGGCATCGGCGGCCTCGCCCACCAGGGCAAGTACCCGTACTACATCAACGTCGCGATCATGGACCTGATCGCCAAGACCGGCGGCCTGGACGCCATGAAGGCGATCGACAACCTCGAACCCAACGCGTTCGTGGGCTCCGCGGCCGCGAAGGCGGCTGTCGAGGCGATCTACGAGGTCGTCGAGAAGGGCTACTTGATGCCCGGAACGAACGGCCTGACGCACACCGAGTCCCAGACCCGGTGGAACCAGTACAAGGCGGTGTTCATCACCAGCGGCTCGTGGCTGGAGAACGAGCAGCTCAAGACGACGCCGTCGGACTTCGACATGAAGTTCCTGCCGATGCCGACGCTGCCCGGCAGCAAGCTGCCCTTCCAGGCGATCCGGGCCGGTTCCGGCGAGCCCTTCATCATCCCGGCCAAGGCCAAGAACCTGCCCGCGGCCAAGGAGTTCGTGCGGATGATGCTGTCCAAGGAGTGGTCGACGACGTTCGCCAAGGAGGCGAACTCGCTGACCATCGTCAAGGACGGGGTCGACACCGGGGTCCAGCTGCGGCCGGGCACCCAGTCGACGGTCGAGGCGTCCAAGGCGGCCGGGGACGACACCTTCCGTTACCTGTACACCGAGTGGTACAGCGAGATGGGTACGGCCATCGAGAACGCGTCCAACGAGCTGATGGCCAAGCGGATCCAGCCGGCGGAGTGGCTGAAGCGGGCCCAGGCCGCCGTCGACAAGCAGGCCAAGGACCCGGACTCCAAGAAGAACCACCGGGACTAGATCACCCGGTGCCCCGCGCCCCCGGAAAGGGGCGCGGGCGTACCGCCGGGAGACCAGGGGCAGGAAACGCCAATGCGCAAAGGGCAGTACCGGTTCGTCGCGGGATTTCTGTTCGCTCCCGTGGCGCTCTATGTGATCTTCGTGATCTGGCCGTACATCCAGACGTTCGGCTATTCGCTGACCGACTGGAAGGGTCAGTCGCAGACCTTCAAATTCGTCGGCCTGGACAACTACAAGGCGCTGTTCCAGGACGACATCTTCATGGGGGCGATCTGGCACAACATCCTGTTCCTGATCTTCATCCCGCTGGTCACGATTCTGCTCGCGCTGTTCTTCGCCTTCATGCTCAACGTGGGCGGGCGCAGCAGGGCCGGCGGGGTCGCGGGGGTCGCCGGATCCAAGTACTACAAGATCATCTACTTCTTCCCGCAGGTGCTGTCGCTGGCGATCATGGCGGTGCTGTTCGGAGCCGTCTACCGCAGTGACGGCGGCGGCATGCTCAACGGGCTCCTCATCAAGCTGGGCCTGGTCGACGCCCAGAGCCCCATCGAGTGGCTCAACGAACCCGACCTCGTGCTGTGGGCGCTGCTCGTGGTGGTCGTCTGGCACGGCGTCGGCTTCTACCTCGTGCTGTTCTCCGCGGCCATGCAGTCCATCCCGAAGGACATCTACGAGGCCGCGCTCATCGACGGTGCCGGCCGCTCGCAGTCGTTCTTCCGCATCACGCTGCCGCTGCTGTGGGAGTCCGTGCAGACCGCCTGGGTCTATCTCGGCATCGCGGCGATGGACATGTTCATCCTGGTCTCCACGATGACCTCCGGCGACTACGGAGGCGGGCCCGACCACCACAGCGAGGTCATGGCGACCGTGATGATGCGCAACTTCCTGCTGTACGGCAAGAGCGGGTACGCCTGCGCCATGGGCGTGGTCATGCTCGTTCTCACCCTGATCGTGTCCGTGTTCACGTTGCGCGCCACCCGCCGCGACCGCGTCGAGTTCTGAGCGGGGAGAGTAGACGACCCATGAGCGCACCCCTCAAGGAGACCGCCGCCTCGGGCGGCTCGATCCCCGCCCAGCCCTCGGTCGGCAAGACCCCGGCCGACCCCGGTGACCAGCGTGGTGAAGGCGTCGTGCTGAACGTCTTCTCGCACGGCTTCCTCGCCCTGTGGGCGCTGCTGATCGTGCTGCCGCTGCTGTGGCTGGTGCTGAGTTCCTTCAGGACCGATGCCCAGATCGGCGGTTCGGCCTTCGGCTGGCCGCAGAACTGGTCGCTGGACGTCTTCTCCCGTGCCTGGGACAAGGGCATCGGCGACTACTTCGTCAACACCGTCATCGTGCTGGTCTTCTCGGTGCCGCTGACGATGCTGTTCGGCTCGATGGCGGCGTACGTGCTGGCCCGCTACGAGTTCTGGGGCAACCGGTTCCTGTACTACTTCTTCGTGGCCGGCGCGATGTTCCCGGTGTTCCTCGCCCTCGTCCCGCTGTTCTTCATGGTCAAACGGCTGGACATGCTGAACACCTACCAGGGTCTGATCCTGGTGTACGTCGCCTACTCGATGCCGTTCACGGTGTTCTTCATGCACGCCTTCTTCCGGACCCTGCCGACGGCGGTCTTCGAGGCGGCGATCCTGGACGGGGCCTCGCACACCCGGACGTTCTTCCAGGTGATGCTGCCGATGGCGAAGGCGGGCCTGCTCAGTGTCGGCATCTTCAACACCCTCGGCCAGTGGAACCAGTTCATCCTGCCGACGGTCCTCATGCAGCCGCAGAGCGGTGACGATCCCGAGCGTTATGTCCTCACCCAGGGGCTCATCCAGCTCCAGCAGCAGCAGGGGTACGCCTCCGATCTTCCGGTCCTCTTCGCGGGCGTGACCATCGCGATGATCCCGATGCTGGTCGTGTACCTGTCCTTCCAGCGTCAGGTGCAGGCGGGACTGACATCTGCGACCTTGAAGTAAAGCGCGCGTAGCGCTCCGGAACCGACCGTGCGCACGCCGTTCCCCGCCCTGGGAGCGGCGTACGCACGCGTGCGCCGCGCCGCGGATACTGTTCAACCTCTTGACGGAAGGCGACCCGAACGGCTCAGCTTAGAGTTCACTAGTTGGACATAGACGGGGCCTCATCGAAGCGGTCCCGCGCGCAGGAGGTCGTCGTGGAGACTCCGGGGTCGCAGTCGTCGCTGCACCGAGCCAACCTGGAACGGGTCGTCCGGGCCGTCCGGCTGGCCGGGTCGCTCACCCAGGCGGAGATCGCCCGGACCACCGGTCTGTCCGCGGCGACCGTGTCCAATATCGTCCGTGAGCTCAAGGACGGCGGAACCGTCGAGGTCACGCCCACGTCGGCGGGCGGCAGGCGGGCCCGCAGCGTGTCGCTGAGCGGGGACGCCGGCATCGTGATCGGTGTCGATTTCGGCCATACGCACCTACGGGTCGCGGTCGGCAACCTCGCCCACCAGGTGCTGGCCGAGGAGTCCGAGCCGCTGGACGTGGACGCCTCCTCGACACAGGGCTTCGACCGGGCGGAAGAGCTGGTCAACCGCCTGATCGCGGCGACCGGCGTCGACCGCTCCAAGATCGCCGGGGTGGGCCTGGGCGTCCCCGGACCGATCGATCTGGAGTCCGGTTCCCTGGGCTCCTCCGCGATCCTGCCGGGGTGGATCGGCACCAAGCCCGCCGAGGAGCTGGGGGGCCGTCTGGGCGTCCCCGTGCACGTCGACAACGACGCCAACCTGGGCGCCCTCGGCGAGATGGTCTGGGGGGCCGGCAGGGGCGCGAGAGACCTGGCGTACATCAAGGTCGCCAGCGGTGTCGGCGCCGGACTGGTCATCAGCGGCAAGATCTACCGGGGCCCGGGTGGCACAGCGGGAGAAATCGGGCATATTACTCTTGATGAGTCCGGCCCGGTCTGCCGCTGTGGAAACCGTGGCTGCCTGGAGACCTTCGCGGCGGCGCGCTATGTGCTGCCGCTCCTCCAGTCCAGTCACGGCACCGACCTGACGATGGAAGGCGTCGTGCGGCTGGCCAGGGACGGAGACCCGGGTTGCCGTCGGGTGATCGCCGACGTCGGCCGACACATCGGCAGTGGAGTAGCCAACCTTTGCAATCTCTTGAATCCGAGCAGGGTGGTACTCGGCGGTGATCTCGCCGAGGCCGGTGAGCTGGTGCTCGGCCCCATCAGGGAGTCCGTGGGCCGCTACGCCATCCCCAGCGCGGCACGTCAACTCTCCGTTCTCCCCGGGGCACTTGGGGGCCGTGCGGAGGTGCTCGGAGCGCTCGCTCTCGCACTCAGCGAGATGGGTGATTCGACACTTTTGGACGGCACGCTGCATGCAGCAGCCCCTGCCTTCACTTAGAGAACGAAACCCGCCGTTGCCAACCCGTTAAGTATTTACTTCTTGACGTCGCACGTACGGCCGAGTTGACTTCCAGCCACCTCGGCCGCAACGACGCGGCCTCGTCAGGGAGGTTTCTGAAGTGAACACGCTTATGCGTCGTGCGGCCGTACCCGTTCTGGTCTCGGCTCTTGCTCTCTCCGCCGCCGCCTGTGGCAAGGCCGGAGACGACGACAACGACAGTGGCAGCAGCAGCTCCGACAACAAGTCGATCGGCCTGCTCCTGCCCGACAGTGTCACCACGCGTTACGAGCAGTTCGACCGGCCGTTCTTCGAGGCCAAGGTCAAGGAGCTGTGTGACGACTGCACGGTCTCCTACAACAACGCCGGCGCCGACGCCGCCAAGCAGGCCCAGCAGGTCAGCACCATGGTCACCAAGGGCGTGAAGGTCATCGTGATCTCCGCCCAGGACTCGGCCGCCATCAAGTCCTCGATCGACGCCGCGGTCAAGAAGGGCGTCAAGGTCATCGCGTACGACCGTCTGGCCCAGGGCCCGGTCTCCGCGTACGTCTCCTTCGACAACGAGAAGGTCGGCCAGCTCCAGGGCCAGGCCCTCCTCGACTCGCTCGGCGACAAGGCGACCACCAAGTCCAACGTCGTCATGATCAACGGCGACGACGCCGACCCGAACGCCGCGCTGTTCAAGAAGGGCGCCCACAGCGTCCTCGACGGCAAGGTCAAGATCGCCTACGAGCAGTCCGGCCTGTGGAAGGACTCCGTCGCCGCGCAGAAGATGAAGGCGGCGATCACCCAGCTCGGCAAGAAGAACATCGCCGGCGTCTACGCCGCCAACGACGGCATGGCCGGTGGTATCGCCACCACCCTGAAGGGCGCCGGCATCTCCGGCATCCCGCTGACGGGCCAGGACGCCGAGCTCGCCGGTATCCAGCGCATCGTCGCCGGTACGCAGTCCAGCACGGTCTACAAGGCCTTCAAGCCCGAGGCCGACGCCGCCGCCCAGCTCGCGGTCAACCTGCTCGAGGGCAAGAGCATCGACTCCCTCGCCACGACGACCATGACCAACGGCTCCGGCGACAAGGTTCCGTCGCAGCTGCTGACCCCGGTCTCCGTGACCGTGGACAACATCGCCGACACGGTCGTCAAGGACAAGCTGTACACCGTCGACCAGATCTGCACCGCCGAGTACGCCGCGGCGTGCAAGAAGGCCGGTCTGCAGTAATCACCGCACCGAGGGCGTGCCACTGATCCGGCACGCCCTCCTGGCAGGTACAGGCCCCTCCGGCGCCCGCCCCGCTTTTCATACCCCGCTGCGGGACGGGCGCCGGACGGAAGCATGGCGAGCGCGCCCGTTGCCAACCGGCACGGGCTGCGCGCAAGTTCATCAGTAAGTCGGTGCCCCCTTCGGCACCCCCCTCCGCGCTCTCACCCCAAGCGCGGCATCCCCGCCGGTCAGGCGGCGAAGGAGATGGTTCACGTGTCCGCTACGCCCGTGCTGGCGTTGCGCGGAGTCTCCAAGCGATTCGGTGCTGTGCAGGCACTCACCGACGTCGAGCTGGAGGTCCACGCCGGAGAAGTAGTCGCCCTGGTCGGCGACAACGGCGCAGGAAAGTCCACGCTGGTCAAGACGATTGCCGGCGTCCACCCCATCGATGAGGGCGTCATCGAGTGGGACGGCAAGCCGGTCAGCATCAACAAGCCGCACGACGCCCAGGGACTCGGCGTCGCGACGGTCTACCAGGACCTCGCGCTGTGCGACAACCTCGACGTGGTCGGCAACCTCTACCTCGGACGCGAGCTGCTGCACCGCGGCGTCATCGACGAGGTCACGATGGAGCAGAAGGCACGCGAGCTGCTGTCCACGCTCTCCATCCGCATCCCGAGCGTGCGCATCCCGATCGCGAGCCTCTCCGGCGGCCAGCGCCAGGTCGTCGCCATCGCGCGCGCCCTGATCGGTGACCCCAAGGTCGTCATCCTCGACGAGCCCACCGCCGCCCTCGGTGTCGAGCAGACCGCACAGGTCCTCGACCTCGTCGAGCGGCTGCGCGAGCGCAACCTCGGCGTCATCCTCATCAGCCACAACATGGCCGACGTGAAGGCTGTCGCCGACACCGTCGCCGTGCTGCGCCTGGGTAAGAACAACGGCTCCTTCTCCGTGAAGGACACCACCCACGAAGAGATCATCGCCGCCATCACGGGTGCCACGGAGAACGCCGTGACCCGTCGTGCGGGGCGTCGCAGCACGGAGGCGGCCAAGTGAGCGACACGTCGAAGGTAGAGAAGTCGGACGGCGTGGTCGAGGGACAGACCACCGTGGCCCCCGCCGACGACCCCACGGCCGCGCCGGTCGCCGTCGTCGACCCGCGTCTGCTGGTCCGCGAAGAGGGCCTCAAGGGCTACTGGACCGAGTTCAAGCGCAAGGTGAAGGGCGGCGAGCTCGGCCAGCTGCCCGTCGTCGTCGGCCTCATCGTCATCTGGACGATCTTCCAGCTGAAGAACGACCTGTTCCTGAGCGCGGACAACCTGTCCAGCATCAGCTACTTCCTCTCGGCCACCGGCATGCTCGCCATCGGCCTGGTGTTCGTGCTGCTGCTCGGTGAGATCGACCTGTCCGTCGGCTCGGTGAGCGGTCTGGCCTCCACGATCTTCGCGGTGTTCGTGGTCACCCACGGCATGAACGAGTGGCTGGCCCTCGTCCTGGCCATCCTCACCGGCGTGGGCATCGGTGTCCTGCACGGCTGGTTCTTCGCCAAGATCGGTGTGCCGGCGTTCGTCGTCACCCTGGCCGGCTTCCTCGGCTGGAACGGTCTGATGCTGTGGCTGCTGGGCGACAGCGGCACGATCAACATCCCGGACGACAGCGGCCCGGTCCACATCCTCGGGCAGGGCTCCTTCTTCATGGACCAGGCCATCATCGGTGCCTACCTGCTGGCGGGTCTCGGTGTGGCGTCCATGCTCGTGGGCTCGCTGATGGAGCAGCGCCGCCGCAAGGCCGCGGGTGTGCCGTTCCGTCCGACCAGCGAGATCCTGCTGCGCGTCGGTCTCCTCGCCGTGGCGTCCTTCGCCGCCGCGGCCGTGCTGAACAACGCCGCGGGCGTCTCCAACTCCCTGGTGATCTTCCTCGCGGCGCTGGTGATCGTGGACTTCGTGCTGCGGCGCACCACGTTCGGCCGCAAGGTCTTCGCGGTCGGCGGCGGTATCGAGGCGGCCCGCCGTGCCGGTATCAACGTGGCGGCGATCCGGATCTCGGTCTTCGCCATCGCGGGTGGCTTCGCCGCGATCGGCGGTATGTTCTTCGCCGGTCAGACGGCGTCCGCGACGCTGAACGCGGGTGGCGGCAACACCCTGATGCTGGCCATCGCGGCCGCGGTCATCGGTGGTACGTCGCTGTTCGGCGGTCGTGGCACGGTGTGGTCCGCGCTCCTCGGCATGCTGGTCATCCAGTCGATCCAGACCGGTCTGGACCTGCTGAACATGAACACGTCGATCCAGTACATGATCACCGGCGGTGTGCTGCTCGGTGCGGTCGTCATCGACTCCGTCTCCCGCAAGAGCCAGAAGGCGGCGGGACGCGGCTAGCACGGTACGACGCTGACAGGAGCCCGGCGCCTCACAGGTGCCGGGCTTCTTCATGTCGTAGGAACGGGTGATCTTGGGTACAGCCGATCGCGTGACGTATGACGCACCTCCCGAGCGCCGTCCGCAAAGGCGGAACATTAGACTCGACAAGCCCGGCAACAGCTCTACTGCAAGGAGGCACGGGTGCCGCTGCTGACCCGCATCAGGGGACCGCGCGATCTGGACCGGCTCAGCCTGGAGCAGCTGGACCAGCTGGCAGAGGAGATCCGGACCTTCCTCGTCGACGCCGTCTCCAAGACCGGCGGCCACCTCGGCCCGAACCTCGGCGTGGTCGAGCTCACCATCGCCCTGCACCGTGTCTTCGACTCACCGAAGGACAAGGTGCTCTGGGACACCGGACACCAGTCCTATGTCCACAAGCTGCTCACCGGCCGCCAGGACTTCTCGAAGCTGAAGATGAAGGGCGGCCTGTCCGGCTACCCCTCGCAGGCCGAGTCCGAGCACGACGTGATCGAGAACAGCCACGCCTCGACCGTCCTCGGCTGGGCCGACGGCCTCGCGAAAGCCAATCAGATCCAGAAACGCGACGACCATGTGGTCGCCGTGATCGGAGACGGTGCCCTCACCGGCGGGATGGCCTGGGAGGCGCTGAACAACATCGCCGACGCCAAGGACCGCCCCCTGGTCATCGTCGTCAACGACAACGAGCGCTCCTACGCGCCGACCATCGGCGGCCTCGCCAACCACCTGGCGACCCTGCGCACCACCGACGGCTACGAGCGCTTCCTGGCCCGCGGCAAGGACCTCCTGGAGCGCACCCCGGTCGTCGGCAAGCCCCTCTACGAGACCCTCCACGGGGCCAAGAAGGGCCTCAAGGACTTCATCGCGCCCCAGGGCATGTTCGAGGACCTCGGCCTCAAGTACGTCGGCCCCATCGACGGCCACGACATCGAGGCGATGGAGTCCGCGCTGGCCCGCGCCAAGCGCTTCGGCGGCCCGGTGATCGTCCACGTCCTCACCGAGAAGGGCCGCGGCTACCAGCCGGCCCTCCAGGACGAGGCCGACCGCTTCCACGGCATCGGCCCCATCCACCCCGACACCGGCCTGCCCATCAAGGCCTCCGGCGCCGACTGGACCTCCGTCTTCGGCGACGAGATGGTCGAGCTCGGCAAGGAGCGCAAGGACATCGTCGCCATCACGGCCGCGATGCTCCAGCCGGTCGGCCTGAAGAAGTTCGCGGACACCTTCCCGGACCGGATCTACGACGTCGGCATCGCCGAGCAGCACGCCGCCGTCTCCGCGGCCGGCCTCGCGGCCGGGGGAGTGCACCCCGTCTTCGCCGTCTACGCGACCTTCCTCAACCGCGCCTTCGACCAGGTCCTCATGGACGTCGCCCTGCACAAGTGCGGTGTGACCTTCGTGCTCGACCGGGCCGGCGTCACCGGCACCGACGGCGCCTCCCACAACGGCATGTGGGACATGTCGATCCTCCAGGTCGTCCCGGGCCTCAGGCTCGCCGCGCCACGCGACGCCGACCAGGTCCGGGCGCAGCTGCGCGAGGCCGTGAAGGTCGACGACGCGCCGACCGTCGTACGGTTCTCGAAGGGCGCCGTGGGCCCCGCGGTACCGGCTGTCGGACGGGTCGGCGGCATGGACGTACTGCGCGAGCCGGGGACGGACACCCCCGACGTGCTCCTCGTCTCCGTCGGCGCCCTGGCGCCCATGTGCCTGGAGATCGCCTCGCTCCTCGACAAGCAGGGCATCACCACCACCGTCGTCGACCCGCGCTGGGTCAAGCCCGTCGACGAGGCCATGGCCCCGCTCGCCGAGCGCCACCGCGTCGTCGTCACCGTCGAGGACAACTCCCGGGTCGGCGGCGTCGGCTCGGCGATCGCCCAGGCCCTGCGCGACGCCGACGTCGACGTCCCGCTGCGCGACTTCGGCATCCCGCCCCGCTTCCTCGACCACGCCTCCCGTGCCGAGGTCATGGCGGAGATCGGTCTGACCGCCCCGGACATCGCCCGTCAGGTCACCGGTCTGGTCTCCAAGCTGGACGGAAAGTACAGCGGCGCGGCGGCCGAACCGGAGCCCGCGCGCGACTGACCCGTACGACCGGATGGGCCGGTTCCACCACCGCGAAGGGTGGTGGAACCGGCCCATTTGCGTGAATCACCACGCGCCGGGGCATACGCAGTACGCCCCCTCTCGATCATGTCGAGGACGACACAGCGTGGGAGGTACGCCCGTGAGCAGCACACTCTTCCGGACGAAGAGAGTCGAGCAGTCCATCCTCGATACCGAGGAGCCGGAGCACGCGCTGAAGAAATCCCTGTCGGCGCTCGATCTGACGGTCTTCGGCGTCGGTGTCATCATCGGCACCGGCATCTTCGTCCTCACCGGCACGGTGGCCAGGAACAACGCCGGCCCCGCCGTCGCCCTGGCCTTCGTCGTGGCCGGCGTCGTCTGCGCGCTCGCCGCGCTCTGCTACGCCGAGTTCGCCTCCACCGTCCCGGTGGCCGGCTCCGCGTACACCTTCTCGTACGCCTCCCTCGGGGAACTGCCCGCCTGGATCATCGGCTGGGACCTGGTCCTGGAGTTCGCGCTCGGCACGGCGGTGGTGGCCGTCGGCTGGTCCGGGTACATCGCCTCACTGCTGGACAACGCGGGCTGGCATCTGCCGGCGGCGCTCAGCGGCCGGGACGGCGCCGACGGCTTCGGCTTCGACATCCTCGCCGCCGCGCTGGTCCTGGTGCTCACCGGCATCCTCGTCCTCGGTACGAAGCTCTCCGCCCGGGTCACCTCGCTCGTCGTCGCCATCAAGGTGACGGTCGTCCTGACCGTGATCATCGCGGGCGCCTTCTTCATCAAGGGCGACAACTACGACCCGTTCATCCCCAAGGCGCAGAGCGTGGAAGCGGGCGGGGACCTCCAAGCCCCGCTCATCCAGCTGATGTTCGGCTGGGCGCCCTCCAACTTCGGCGTGATGGGCATCTTCACCGCCGCCTCCGTCGTCTTCTTCGCCTTCATCGGCTTCGACGTCGTGGCCACCGCCGCCGAGGAGACCAGGAACCCCCAACGGGACATGCCCCGCGGCATCATCGGCTCCCTCATCATCTGCACGGTCCTCTACGTCGCCGTGTCGATCGTGGTGACCGGCATGCAGCACTACAGCGAACTGTCCATCACCGCACCGCTCGCCGACGCCTTCAAGGCCACCGGGCATCCCTGGTTCGCCGGCTTCATCAGCTTCGGCGCCGCGGTCGGCCTGACGACGGTCTGCATGATCCTGCTGCTCGGCCAGACCCGGGTGTTCTTCGCGATGAGCCGCGACGGCCTGCTGCCCCGCTTCTTCTCCCACGTCCACCCGCGGTTCCGGACCCCGCACCGGCCGACGATCCTGCTCGGCGTGATCATCGCGATCGTCGCCGGCTTCACCCCGCTCAGCGAACTCGCCGAACTGGTCAACATCGGCACCCTGTTCGCCTTCGTGGTGGTGGCGATCGGCGTGATCATCCTGCGCCGCACCCGCCCCGACCTGCCCCGCGCCTTCCGCACCCCGTGGGTGCCGGTCCTGCCGGTCCTGTCGGTGCTCGCCTCGCTGTGGCTGATGCTGAACCTGCCGGCCGAGACCTGGCTGCGGTTCGCCCTCTGGATGGTCCTCGGCTTCGTCGTGTACTTCCTCTACGGCCGCTCCCACAGCCGCCTCGGACAGGAGCAGGCGGCGGCAGAGCGGGGCGTCGAGCCGCCGAACGGCAGCGCGCGGTAACCCCGTTCAGGGGCGGACGGTGCGCGGCCCCGCCACCTCCGCCCCCAACTCCGTGACCCGCCGCCGCAGTTCACGATCGGCGGTGACGACCAGAACGCGGCGCCCGGACGCCTCGGCGACCAGCTCGACCATCCGGTCGTCCCCGCTGCCGGGCGCCGCGTCGACCCGTACCCCGGGCACGGACTCCACACCCCGGGCGGCCCCCTCGACCACGAGGACGAGCTCCACGGGCCCGCCGTGCCCCGGCACCCCGTCCGCCGCCAGCCGGTCCCGCAACCGCTCCGCGGCCCCCCGACGGTCCCGCCACCACCCGTCGGGCACCGACCCGACGACGTTCGCGGCATCGACGATCACGAGGAGCGGGGCTTCGGCGTTCATGCGGCCAGGGTGTCACGACCGGGGCCACTACCCGGGGGTGACCAGGCAGGGCTCAAGGGCCCCCGCATAGAGTGAACCGGTGAACGGCGACTGGCTCCTCCGCGGCCGCGACGGCCGGCTCAGCGTCTATCTGCCGTCCGGCGAGTCCGTACTGTGCCGGGCCGAGCAAGGACCCGGCGGCTCCTGGGAAGCGGCCCCGCGCAAGGTCGGCGGCGACCAGAAACTCCGCCCGGGCCTCGCGATCGGCCAGGGCGGCGACGGTTACGCCCATCTCGTCTCCTGGCGGCCCACCAAACCCGGCGAGTCCGGGCTCGTGCACTCCACGCACTACCGCCCACGTCTCGCCGCCCTCGACTGGACGCCCATCGGCCACCCGAACAGGACGGGGGACCGCACCGGCACGCCCGCCGTCGCGGTCGACGCCGAGGGCCGGGCCCATGTCTTCGTCCGCAACAAGGGCGGCGGGGTGAGCATGGTCGCCCAGAAGGAGAAGGGCGGCTGGGACCCGTGGCGGGACCTCAAGGGACGTGACGTACAGGAGGACCTGGCGGCGGTGACGGGCGAGTCGGGGTGCGTGGAGCTGTACGCGGCCGTCCCCGGCGGTGTCCTGTACTGGCGCCAGGAGAAGCCGGGCACCCCACCCGCCCTGCTGGAGGAGCTGGAGACCCCGGTCCGCCCGGGCACCCTCCGCGCCCTGTCGACCTCCTCGGAGCACACCACCCTCTTCTACACCGACGACTCCGGCGACCTGTGCGCCTGGCGCCCCGGCAGCAAGCCCCTGGCCCTCCTCGCCTCGGCCGGCCCCGGCCCGGCCTGTGCCGTCCGCTGCGAACTCGACGGCCACGACTGCACCTTGCTCGCCCAACGCTCCGCCAGCGGCCGCGTGGCCTTCGCCGCATACCCGACCGAACAGGAGTCGGCGGGCGCGTGGTGGACGGAGTCGGGCCCGGCGCTCCCGGCCGACGCGGGGGTGTCACTGGCGACGGACGAGAACGGCGGGGTGGTGGCGGCGACGTCGTCCCCGGCGAGCGGCCAACTCCTGTTCACACGACGCAAGGACGAGCCGGGCCTGGCCCTGGAGGCTTGGCGAGCGGTCTAAGGGGCGCGGGGAACCGCGCAATCTTTTGAGGGGGTCTGGGGGCACAAAGCCCCCAGGGATGGGAAGGGAAGGGGCGGAGGGGGCGAAAGAAGCCTTTGTCCCGCCCGAACACAGGGTGCCCCGCACACCGAAACGGCATGCGGGGCACTCGGCGTTCACAGCGGAGCGTTTACGCCGGGACGCTCGCCACGCCCGGTGCCAGGAACTTCTTGCCGTTGACCCGCTCGGAGACACCCTCGCGGTCCAGGTACGGCGTGATGCCGCCCAGGTGGAAGGGCCAGCCGGCGCCCGTGATCAGGCAGAGGTCGATGTCCTGGGCCTCGGCGACGACACCCTCGTCGAGCATGAGCCCGATCTCCTGGGCGACGGCGTCGAGGACACGGGCGCGGACCTGCTCCTCGGTGAGGACGGTGTCGCCCTGCTTGAGGAGCGCGGCGACCTCCGGGTCCAGCTCCGGCTTGCCGGAGTCGTACACGTAGAAGCCGCGCTTGCCCGCCTTGACGACGGCCGCGAGGTTCGGGGAGACCGTGAAGCGGTCCGGGAAGGCCCGGTTGAGGGTCTCCGAGACGTGCAGACCGATCGCGGGACCGACCAGTTCGAGGAGGACCAGCGGCGACATCGGCAGACCCAGCGGCTCGACCGCCTTCTCCGCGACCTCGACGGACGTGCCCTCGTCGATGACGTTCTGGATCTCGCCCATGAAGCGGGTGAGGATGCGGTTCACGACGAACGCCGGGGCGTCCTTGGTGAGGACCGCGGTCTTCTTCAGCTTCTTGGCGACGGCGAACGCCGTGGCCAGCGAGGCGTCGTCGGTCTGCTCGCCGCGGACGATCTCCAGGAGCGGGAGGATCGCGACCGGGTTGAAGAAGTGGAAGCCCACGACCCGCTCGGGGTTCTTGAGCTTGGACGCCATCTCCGAGACGGAGAGCGAGGAGGTGTTCGTCGCGAAGATCGCGTGCGCCGGGGCGACCGCCTCGACCTCCGCGAACACCTGCTGCTTGACGCCGATCTCCTCGAAGACGGCCTCGATGACGAAGTCGGCGTCGGAGAAGCCCTCGGCCTTGTCCAGCACACCGGTGACCAGGGCCTTGAGGCGGTTGGCCTTGTCCTGGTTGATACGGCCCTTGCCGAGCAGCTTCTCGATCTCGGTGTGGACGTAGCCCACACCCTTGTCGACGCGCTCCTGGTCGATGTCCGTGAGGACGACCGGGACCTCCAGGCGGCGCAGGAACAGCAGCGCGAGCTGCGAGGCCATCAGGCCCGCGCCCACGACACCGACCTTGGTGACCGGACGCGCCAGCGACTTGTCCGGCGCACCGGCCGGACGCTTGCCGCGCTTCTGCACCAGGTTGAAGGCGTAGATGCCGGAGCGCAGTTCGCCACCCATGATCAGGTCGGCGAGGGCGATGTCCTCGGCGTCGTAGCCCTGCTGGAGGTCGCCGTTCTTGGCGGCGGCGATGATGTCAAGGGCGCGGTAGGCGGCCGGGGCCGCGCCGTGCACCTTGGAGTCGGCGACGAACCGGCCGCGCGCGACGGCCTGGTCCCAGGCCTCACCGCGGTCGATGACGGGACGCTCGACCTTGACGTCGCCCTGCAGCACCTGGGCGGTCCAGAGCAGCGACTGCTCCAGGAAGTCCGCACCCTCGAAGAGGGCGTCGGCGATGCCCAGGTCGAAGACCTGCTGGCCCTTGAGCTGCTTGTTCTGGTTGAGGCTGTTCTCGATGATCACCGAGACGGCCTTGTCGGCGCCGATCAGGTTCGGCAGGATCGTGCAGCCGCCCCAGCCGGGCACCAGACCGAGGAAGACCTCGGGCAGCGAGAAGGCGGGCAGCGCCTTGGAGACCGTGCGGTACTCGCAGTGCAGACCGACCTCGACGCCACCGCCCATCGCGGCACCGTTGTAGTACGCGAAGGTCGGGACCGCGATCCCGGCGAGGCGCTTGAAGACCTCGTGGCCGCCCTTGCCGATGGCGAGCGCGTCCTTGTGCTCCTTGAGGAGCTCGACACCCTTGAGGTCGGCGCCGACCGCGAAGATGAACGGCTTGCCGGTGATGCCGACGCCGACGATGTCGCCGGCCGCGGCCTCCGCCTCGACCTGGTCGATGGCGGCGTCGAGGTTCGCCAGCGACTGCGGGCCGAAGGTGGTCGGCTTGGTGTGGTCGAAGCCGTTGTCCAGCGTGATGAGCGCGAAGCGCCCGGCGCCGAACGGCAGGTCGAGGTGGCGTACGTGCGCGGACGTCACGACCTCGTCGGGGAACAGCTCGGCCGCACCCTTGAGGAGCTCAGCGGTGGTGCTCACTTGTCGCCTCCGGCGTCCTTGTGGTTCGGGTTCTCCCAGATCACCGTCGCGCCCATGCCGAAGCCGACGCACATGGTGGTCAGGCCGTAACGGACCTCCGGCTGCTCCTCGAACTGACGGGCGAGCTGCGTCATCAGACGCACACCCGAGGAGGCCAGCGGGTGACCGAAGGCGATGGCGCCGCCGTACTGGTTGACGCGCGCGTCGTCGTCGGCGATGCCGTAGTGCTCAAGGAAGGCCAGCACCTGCACGGCGAAGGCCTCGTTGATCTCGAACAGGCCGATGTCCTCGATGGACAGCCCCGCCTGCGCGAGCGCCTTCTCGGTGGCCGGGATCGGGCCGTAGCCCATGACCTCCGGCTCCACACCCACGAAGGAGTAGGAGACCAGGCGCATCTTCACCGGGAGGTTGTTCTCGCGGGCGAAGTCCTCGGACGCGATGAGCGAGGCGGTGGCACCGTCGTTGAGACCGGCGGCGTTGCCCGCGGTCACGCGGCCGTGGACGCGGAACGGCGTCTTCAGACCGGACAGGTTCTCCAGCGTCGTGCCCGGGCGCATCGGCTCGTCGGCGGTGACCAGGCCCCAGCCCGTCTCACCGGCCTCCGCGTTCGTCCGGCGCACCGAGATCGGGACCAGGTCGGCCTGGATCTTGCCGTTGGCGTACGCCTTGGCGGCCTTCTCCTGCGAGCGCACGGCGTATTCGTCGGCGCGCTGCTTGGTGATCGTCGGGTAGCGGTCGTGCAGGTTCTCGGCGGTCATGCCCATGAAGAGAGCCGACTCGTCGACGAGCTTCTCGCTCACGAACCGCGGGTTGGGGTCCACGCCCTCGCCCATGGGGTGGCGGCCCATGTGCTCGACGCCGCCGGCGATGGCGATGTCGTAGGCGCCGAAGGCGACCGAACCGGCGACCGCGGTCACGGCGGTCAGGGCGCCGGCACACATGCGGTCGATGGAGTAGCCCGGGACGGACTGCGGCAGACCGGCCAGGATTCCGGCGGTACGGCCGATGGTCAGACCCTGGTCACCGATCTGCGTGGTCGCGGCGATGGCGACCTCGTCGATCTTCTTCGGGTCCAGACCCGGGTTGCGGCGCAGCAGCTCCCGGATCGCCTTCACGACGAGGTCGTCGGCGCGGGTCTCGTGGTAGATGCCCTTCGGGCCCGCCTTGCCGAACGGGGTGCGGACGCCGTCGACGAAGACGACGTCCCTGACGGTACGAGGCACGATGGCTCTCCTCCAGATGCGGGATGGCACTGCTGCACTGCGTAAGCGCTGAGCGCGCGCTCAGGCCCATGCTACTTGTGGGTAACGTAGCTGCACAGTCCTGGAGGGGGGAGCGGCGAAGGTCACATCCGCGGGGGAGCGGTCGAGCCGCGTGGGGTGAGTACCGGCGTGGGCACAGGATGCGACCCGGGCCCTTCCCCGGTGATCACCCCGAACAGCGTCCGAGCCGCATCCGCCCCGAACCCGTGCACGTCATGACTCATCGCCGACAACGTCGGATGCGTCAGCCGGCACAGCTGGGAGTCGTCCCAGGCGAGCAGCGAGACATCGCCGGGGACGGAGAGCCCCATCTCCGCGGCCACCGAAAGACCGGCCACCGCCATGATGTCGTTGTCGTACACGATCGCCGTCGGCCGGTCCGCCGCGTCGGCGGTGAGCATCGACCGGGTGGCCCGCGCCCCCGCCTCACCCGAGTAGTCGGTCGTCACCTGCCACGCCCCGGCCAGCTCCAGCGTCCGCGCCGCCTCGTCGAAGGCCGCCGTCCGCGCCGCGGTGTGCCCGAGCGCGGCCGCACCCCCGACCCGGGCGATCCGCCGATGCCCCAGCGCCGCCAGATACCGCACCGCCTCCGTCACGGCGGTGGCGTCGTCGGTCCACACGGACGTCAGGTTTCCGGTGAGCGAGGGATGCCCGACCGCGACCACCGGCATCCCCAGCCGCTCGGCCGACGCCACCCGGGGATCGTCGGGCCGGAAGTCGACGAGGATCGCCCCGCCGATCTGCCGCCCCCGCCACCACGCCTCCTGAAGCCCGACCTCCTCCTCCACGTTCCGTACGAGCCGCAGCAGCAGGGAACACGAGTGCTCGGTCAGCACGCTCTCCACGCCCGAGATGAACTCCATGTAGAAGGGCTCCAGGCCCAGCAGCCGCGCCGGCCGGCAGATCGCGAGCCCCACCACGTCCACCCGTGACCCGGCCAGCGTCCGCGCGGTCAGGTTCGGCGCCCAGCCCAGCTCCCGCGCGGCCCGGAAGATCCGGTCCCGGGTCGTCTCCGACAGCCCCGGTTTGTGGTTGAACGCGAGCGACACGGCACCCTTGGACACACCGGCACGCGCGGCGACGTCCTTGATGGTGACGCGGGAGGCCGGTTGGGCTGTCATCGGCTGGGCTCCAGGCAGTACAGGGCGGATCGGGCGGCGTCCGGATCAGGAGTCTTCCAGCCACTGACACCGATGGTCACCTGTTCGCCGGGCAACAGCGTCACCAGCCCCCGGTCGGCCCGTGCCTCAGGATCCAGCCGGTCGGCCTGGAGGAGCAGATCCCGTACGAGACTCCGGGCCGTCACCGTCACCGAGCCCGGCGCGACCGTCACGTCGAAGTCCGGCCGGGGGTAAGGGATCTCGCGGTCCGGCGCCGGAAAGTGCAGCGCCCGCAGCCCGTCCGCGTCCACGACCAGGAACTCCTTGGCGCCGACCGGCTCCAGGTCCCTCGGCAGGTCGACGAGCGCCACGGTCCGTGCCCCGGCGGTGAACTCCACACCCGCCTCGCCGATCACCGTCCCCTCGACGGACATCCGCCGCAGCCGCAGCGCACCCGCCCACGCACCAGGGCCCTGGTTGACGGCGGCCACGGCTCGCCCCCGGACCGTCAGCAACCGGTCCGCGTAGAGCCGCCGCAGCTCGTGATAGAGCGGTTTCTCCCTCCCGTCCCCGTCGATCGCCGCCCAGGACGTCACCGGCCAGCAGTCGTTGAGCTGCCACAGGACCGTCCCCGAGCACACCGGCCAGTGGGACCGCCAGTGCTCGATCCCGGCGGCCACGGCCCGCGCCTGGTTGACCTGGGTGAGGTAGTGCCACCGGTCGAAGTCCCCCTCGGGGAAGGCGAAATGGCGCTCCAGTCCCCGGCGCAGCTTCCCGTTCCCGTCGTCGGCCTTCTGGTGGTGCAGCATCCCGGGGGAGTCCGCCGCGAGCTCCTCGCCCGGCAGTGACCGCCGCAGCGTCGCGTGGGCGGGCGGCGCCTGCCACCCGAACTCGGCCATGAACCGCGGGACTTCCCGCCGGTACTGCGCGTAGTCCTCCCGGTTCCACACCTCCCACGAGTGATGGGTGCCGTGCGCCGGATCGTTCGGATGCCGCTCCCACGACCCGGACCAGGGACTCCCCGCCGTGTACGGCCGCGTCGGATCCAGCTCGGCCACCACCCGCGGCAGCACGCCCAGGTAGTACCCCTCGCCCCAGGAGTCCCCGGCGAGCCGCTCCTCCCAGCCCCAGTCCCTGAACCCCCACAGGTTCTCGTTGTTGCCGTTCCACAGCACCAGCGAGGGATGCGGCATCAGCCGTACGACGTTCTCCCGCGCCTCGGCCTCCACCTCCCCCCGCAGCGGCTGCTCCTCCGGATAGGCCGCGCACGCGAACGGGAAGTCCTGCCAGACCAGCAGCCCCAACTCGTCGCAGGCGTCGTAGAAGTCCTCGCTCTCGTAGATCCCGCCACCCCAGACCCGGACGAGATCGACGCCCGCCCCGGCCGCCTGCGTCAGCCGCTCCCGGTACCGCTCCCGCGTGATCCGCGACGGGAAGACGTCGTCGGGGATCCAGTTGACGCCCCGCGCGAAGAGCCGCTCACCGTTGACGACAAAGGTGAAACCGGTGCCGTACTCATCGGCCGACCGGTCCAGCTCCACCGTGCGGAAACCGACCCGCCGACGCCACACATCCAGCACGTCATCACCGTGCAGCAACGTCAACTCGACGTCGTACAAAGGCTGTTCGCCGTATCCACGCGGCCACCACAGCCGCGCGTCGGGCACTTCGAGCCGTACGACCCCACGCGCCCCGTCGAGCGAGGCGCGCACCCGCACCCCGCCCACCGTCGCCGCCACGGCGAGCGACGCCTCGACCCGGGTCCGCTCCACCTCCACGGCCAACTCCACGACACCCAGACGGCGTTCGACATCAACGGTCACCAGCGGCCGCACCCGGGCGATCCGGGCCGTCGACCAGTGCTCAAGACGCGCCGGCCGCCAGATCCCGGCCGTCACCAGGGTCGGCCCCCAGTCCCAGCCGAAGGAGCAGGCCATCTTGCGGATGTACTGGAAGGGCTCGTGGTAGGCGGCCGGCCGCTCCCCGAGCTTCCCGCGCACCGCCTCGGCCTCGGCGTAGGCGGAGACGAACCGCACCGCCAGCCGCCCTTCGAGGCCGGTCACGTCGAAGCGGTACGAGCGGTGCATGTTCCGCGTCCGTCCCAACAGCCTTCCGTCCAGGCGGACTTCGGCGGCGGTGTCGAGCCCCTCGAAGACGAGGTCGGCCTGTTCGTGCCCGTCGGCGGTCGACAGGTCCCGCTCGTACGTCCACTCCCGCCGCCCCACCCACGCCACCTCGGTCTCGTTGCGCCCGAGAAAGGGGTCCGGGATCACTCCGGCCGCCAGCAGATCGGTGTGCGCACAGCCGGGCACGGAGGCGGGGAGAGCGTCCCCGTCGTGCCGCAGGATCCATCCGTCGGTGAGCGGTGTGGCCTGAAGCATGTACGCACTCCCTAAACCGATCAAGTCCAGCACGGGGAACACTTTTTGGCATCGTTGGCGAGATAGGGACTTTACCGGTTAAGACAACGCTGTCAGAGTACCGAACCAGCCAACCCGCACGTGCTCTTCCGTCCCGTGAACGTCCCGAGAACGGAGCTGATGCACATGAACCGCCGTACAGTCCTCGCCCTCGCCGTGGGATGCGCCCTGCTGATCCCCGGCTGCACCGGCACCGGAGGCTCGTCGAAAGGCGCCGACGCCAAGGCTCCTGACGACCCGTCGAAGGTCACCGGCACCATCAAGGTCCTCACCGTCCGCACCGACCTGATCCAGGACGGCACGCTGAAGCGGTACGCGGCCGAGTTCAACAAGACGTACCCGAAGGTGAAGGTCGAGTTCGAAGGGCTCACGAACTACGAGTCCGAGGTCAAGATCCGTATGAACACCGAGAACTACGGTGACGTCCTGCTGATCCCCGCGGTCATCAAGAAGGCCGACTACCCGAAGTTCTTCGCCTCGCTGGGCACCCAGGAGGAGCGCGCCAAGAAGTACCGCTTCACCGACTACACCACCGTCGACGGCAAGGTCTACGGCCAGACCACGAACGGCGGGATGCCCGGCTTCATTTACAACAAGCGGATCTGGAAGGAGGCCGGGATCACCGAATGGCCCACCACTCCGGCCGAGTTCCTCGAAGACCTCAAGGCCATCAAGTCCAGGACCGACGCCATCCCGTACTACACCAACTTCTCGGCCGGATGGACGCTCACCTCCTGGACCTACGTCGACGGCGCCGTCCACTGCGACCCGCAGGCGACCACCGAACTCGCCGAGGGCGACCCGTGGGCGAAGGACGCCGACCTGCGCGTCGGAGACACCCTGCTCTACGACATCGTGAAGTCGGGCCTGATCGAGAAGGACCCGACGACGAGCAACTGGGAGGAGTCCAAGCCCAGGACCGCCAAGGGCGAGATCGCCACCCAGTGGCTCGGCACCTGGGCCATCGTGCAGTTCCAGGACGCGGCGAAGAAGGCCGGGGCGAACCCCGACGACATCGGCTTCATGCCCTTCCCCTCCCAGACGGACGGCAAGTTCTGCGCGACGGTCGCCCCGGACTACAACCAGGCGGTCAACGTCCACTCGAAGCACAAGGAGGCGGCCCGCGCCTGGATCGACTGGTTCACCGACAAGTCGACCTACGTCGCGGACAACCTGGCCATCTCCCCGCTGAAGGACGGGGCGATGCCCAAGGTGCTGCAGCCGTACGAGGACGCCGGCGTCAAGCTCATCGAGGTGGACGACACCAAGGGTGCCGAGGTCAAGCAGATCGACAACACCTCCGAAGTCGGCATCTACGCCCCCGAGTACCGCCAGAACCTGGTCGACCTGGCCCGCGGAGCACGCAAGGGCAGCCTCGACGACTTCCTCGCCGACCTCAGCGAGCGCTGGACGGACGCCCAGAAGAACGCGGGGTCCTGATGACGGACACGACACAGAAGGCGGCCGGGGAGGTGATCCCGGCCGCACCCGTCCCGGCCCCCGCCGCCCGCAGGCACCGGGTGTGGCGAGGTGCCACCCCCTGGCTCTTCCTCCTGGCCCCGCTCGCCCTGCTGATCACCTTCACCTACGCGCCGATCGCCAACATGGTGGCGTACAGCCTCACCGACTGGGACGGCGTGAGCCCCGAACTCCACTACACGGGCGTCGGGAACTACGAGGAGATCTTCACCCGCCCGGAACTCTTCGAGGTGTTCTGGGTCAGCGGCTACTACCTGGCCGCCTCCGCCCTCCAGATCGTCGCCGCGCTCTACTTCGCGACGGTCCTCAGCTTCGACGTCCGCTTCCGGAACTTCTTCAAGGGCGTGCTGTTCTTCCCGTATCTGATCAACGGGGTGGCGATCGGCTTCGTCTTCCTCTACTTCTTCCAGGACGGCGGCACTCTCGACTCGGTCCTGAGCCTCTTCGGGGTAACGACCGACCACGCCTGGCTCGGCACCCCGGTCTCCGCGAACACCTCGCTCGCCGGCGTCTCGATGTGGCGCTATCTGGGCCTGAACTTCGTCCTGTTCCTGGGTGCCATCCAGTCGATCCCGGGGGAGCTGTACGAGGCGGCCGAACTGGACGGCGCGAACCGCTGGCACCAGTTCCGCTACATCATCGCGCCGGGCATCAAACCGGTGCTGACCCTGACAGTGATCCTGTCCATCTCCGGGTCGCTGTCGGCCTTCGAGATCCCGTACATCATGACCGGCGGCGCCACCGGCACCGAGACCTTCGTGATCCAGACGGTCAACCTGGCCTTCCGCTTCAACAAGACGGGCCTCGCCTCGGCCGCCGCGGTGGTCCTGCTGCTGATCATCCTGCTGGTGACCTGGGTCCAGCGGCGCCTCGTCCCCGACGACAAGGTGGACCTCGTATGACACGCCACGCGGTGTCCCGCGCCCTCGTGTACCTGTCCCTGATCGCCGCGACCGTGGTGGTCCTGCTCCCGCTGGTCGTCGTCCTCCTGACCTCCCTCAAGTCGGAGACGGAGATGGCGAATTCGAGCGGCGCCCTGAGCCTTCCCGACAACCTGCTGAACTTCGGCAACTACGTGTCGGCGTTCCAGGACGGCGAGATGCTCTCCGCCTTCGCCAACACGGCGATCATCCTGCTGATCTCGATCGGCGGCACGGTCCTCATCGGCTCGATGACGGCGTACGCCATCGACCGCTTCACCTTCCGCTTCCGCAAGCTGGTGGTGGCGCTCTTCCTGATCGCCGCACTGGTCCCCGGCGTCACGACCCAGGTGGCGACCTTCCAGATCGTCAACAGCTTCGGCATGTTCGACACCCTCTGGGCGCCGATCGCGCTCTACATGGGCACGGACATCGTCTCGATCTACATCTTCCTGCAGTTCGTCCGATCGATCCCGATCTCTCTGGACGAATCGGCCCGCCTGGACGGGGCCAACACGTTCACCATCTACTGGCGGATCATCTTCCCGCTGCTGAAGCCGGCGATAGCGACGGTGGTGATAGTGAAGGGGATCACCGTCTACAACGACTTCTACATCCCCTTCCTCTACATGCCATCGGAAGATCTTGGCGTGATCTCGACGTCGCTGTTCCGCTTCCGGGGCCCGTACGCGGCGCACTGGGAGGTGATCTCGGCGGGAGCGGTGCTGGTGATCCTGCCGACGCTGGTGGTCTTCCTGAGCCTGCAACGCTTCATCTACAACGGCTTCATGCGAGGAGCGACGAGGTGAGCGCGGCTAGGCGGACAAGGCACTCACCAGAACCGGAGTGACGAGCTCGACCTGCCAGGGCCGAGCCCCGTACCCGGCCAAGGCGGCCCCCACCGAACCCGCGTCCACACCCTTCGGCGGCTCCCAGCAGACCCGCCGAACCGTGTCCGGGGTGATCAGGTTCTCCTGAGGCATGTTGAGCCGCTCGGCGAGCGCGGAGACCCCGGCCCGGGCCGCGGACAGCCGAGCCGCGGCGGCGGGGTCCTTGTCGGCCCAGGCGCGAGGCGGCGGCGGCCCGGTCACCGGCTGCCCAGGCGCGGGCAACTGCGCCTCGGACAGCCCCTTCGCCCGGTCCACGGCGGCCTGCCACTGCTCCAGCTGCCGCCGCCCCATCCGCTGCCCGTACCCGTTCAGCGCGGCGAGGGCCTGGGCGTCGGCCGGAAGGGACAGCGCCGCCTCCACGATGGCCGTGTCGGACAACACCTTGCCCGGCGACACGTCCCGCCGCTGGGCGATCCGGTCCCGCGTCTGCCAGAGTTCCCGCACCACGGCCAGCTGCCGGCGCCGGCGCACCTTGTGCATCCCGGACGTCCGACGCCAGGGGTCCTTGCGCGGCTCGGCAGGCGGCGCGGCCGCGATCGCGTCGAATTCCTGCCGCGCCCACTCCAGCTTCCCCTGCCGGTCCAGCTCCTTCTCCAGCGCGTCCCGCAGGTCGACGAGGAGCTCCACGTCCAGCGCGGCATAGCGCAGCCACGGCTCGGGCAGCGGACGGGTCGACCAGTCGACCGCGGAGTGCCCCTTTTCCAGTACGAAGCCCAGGACGCCCTCGACCATCGCGCCGAGGCCGACCCGGGGGAACCCGGCGAGCCGTCCGGCGAGCTCGGTGTCGAAGAGGGAGGTGGGGACCATGCCTATCTCGCGCAGACACGGAAGGTCCTGCGTGGCGGCGTGCAGCACCCACTCCACGCCGGAGAGCGCCTCGCCGAGCCCGGACAGGTCGGGACAGGCCACGGGGTCGATCAGCGCGCTCCCCGCGCCCTCGCGGCGCAGCTGGACCAGGTAGGCGCGCTGTCCGTAGCGGTAGCCGGACGCTCGTTCGGCGTCGACGGCGACGGGTCCGGAGCCTGCCGCGAACGCGGCGATCACCCGGGCGAGCGTGTCCTCGTCGGCGACCACGGGCGGGATGCCCTCGCGCGGTTCGAGCAAAGGAATCGGCTCTGGACCCGGTTCAGGATCGGGCGCCCCCGTAACAGAAGATCCGCCGTCGTCCGGAGGGGCGCCTCCGGTGGTTCGCAGTGAGCTGTCTGCTGCGGTCTCTTGGGCGTCGGTCACCTGTCAAGGGTATCTGTGTATGGACAGCGCCCGCCGACGGAACGTTCCGTCGACGGGCGCCTGAGGGTCGTAAACCAGTCAGGTCGGTGAATCCTCGGGTTCACGACCGATCGGGGGCGTGCTCCGGGATCCAGGACTGATCCAGTTCACGTCCGTGAATGGTGGAGGGGTCAGTGGATGATGCCCGTCCGCAGGGCCACCGCGACCATGCCGGCGCGGTCGCCGGTGCCCAGCTTGCGGGCGATACGGGCGAGGTGGCTCTTGACGGTCAGCGCGGACAGGCCCATCGAGACGCCGATGGCCTTGTTGGACTGGCCCTCCGCGACCAGTCGCAGCACCTCGACCTCGCGGCCGGAGAGCTCGCGGTAACCGCCCGGGTGGCTCGGGGCACCCGGGGGGCGGCGGTGCATTCCGGCGGCACGGGAGCCGATGGGCGCGGCGCCCGGCCGGGAGGGGAGCCCGACGTTGGTACGGGTGCCGGTGACGACGTAGCCCTTGACGCCGCCCGCGAGGGCGTTGCGCACGGCGCCGATGTCGTCGGCCGCGGAGAGGGCGAGGCCGTTGGGCCAGCCCGCGGCGCGGGTCTCGGACAGGAGGGTCAGGCCGGAGCCGTCGGGCAGGTGGACGTCGGCGACGCAGATGTCACGGGGGTTGCCGATACGGGGACGGGCCTCGGCGACGGACGAGGCCTCGATGACATCGCGTACACCGAGCGCCCAGAGGTGGCGGGTGACGGTGGAGCGGACGCGCGGGTCGGCCACGACCACCATCGCGGTCGGCTTGTTCGGGCGGTAGGCGACCAGGCTTGCGGGCTGCTCGAGAAGAACGGACACCAGGCCTCCTGGGATGGGGGACGGCTGTGAGGTCACAGACGTCTTCGGCATCAAACCCGTAGGCCTTTAGAGAAAGATCACGATCTAGTGAGTAACAATCCGTGCAATTCGGACAGGCGGTCGATCGTTCGGTGAGCGAATCGGTTCGTTCGAGGGCTCGTTCGCGACTGAAAGTGGCCGTATCGACAAAGTGATGTCAAAGAGGGCGTCAAAAGGCGACGCCGAAGACCATGCCGGTGAGGCCGTGTCAGCGGGACTGCGGTCCCCGCCTCTGCGGCAGCGTCACCACCGACGCGTCACCCGGACCGGCCGGCGGCAGGCCCGCGACCTGGGCCAGCAGATCGCACCAGGCCGCCAGATGTCCCGCCGCGTCCGGTACACCGCCCAGACCCTCACGAGGCGTCCAGGACGCCCGGATCTCGATCTGCGAGGCGGCCGGACGCTCGGACAGACCACCGAAGTAGTGGGAGCTCGCACGCGTGACCGTGCCACTCGGCTCACCGCACGCCAGACCGCGCGCCTGGAGCGCACCCGTCAGCCACGACCAGCACACGTCGGGCAGCAGCGGGTCCGCCGCCATCTCCGGCTCCAGCTCCGCGCGCACCAGCGTCACCAGCCGGAACGTACCCCGCCAGGCGTCATGCCCGTCCGGGTCGTGCAGCAGCACCAGGCGGCCGTCGGCCAGATCCTGGTCGCCGTCGACGACCGCGGCTTCCAGCGCGTACGCGAAGGGCGCGAGCCGCTGCGGCGCGCGCGTCGGCTCCACCTCGATCTGCGGTCGCAGCCGGGCCGCCCTCAGTGCATCGACGGCCGCCCGGAAGGGCGGCGGAGCGTCACTGCTCGCATTCCGGTCCCCCTCCTTCGCGTCGTCCATCCCGCCAGCGCCGTCCGACAGTCGTCCCTGAGCCGCAGCCATGCCGGAAGATTAGGGGAACCATGGCTCGCCGCGGGCCAGACACCCCGTGGCCCGGCGCGGGGGCCGCCGCGGATGCCGACCGGCGTCGATGACCGCCCCCGGCGCCGTGCGAGACTTTCCCCCGTGAGTGCCAACGAGAGCCAGCCGACCGCCACGTACGATTCCGCCTTCCTCAAGGCATGCAGGCGCGAGCCCGTGCCGCACACCCCGGTGTGGTTCATGCGGCAGGCCGGGCGCTCACTGCCGGAGTACCGCAAGGTCCGCGAGGGCGTCGGGATGCTCGAGTCCTGCATGCGGCCCGAGCTGGTCACCGAGATCACCCTCCAGCCGGTGCGCCGGCACCAGGTGGACGCGGCGATCTACTTCAGCGACATCGTCGTCCCGCTCAAGGCCATCGGCATCGACCTCGACATCAAGCCCGGCGTCGGCCCGGTCGTCGAGAAGCCGATCCGCACCCGCGCCGACCTGGCCCAGCTGCGCGACCTCACACCGGAGGACGTCTCCTACGTCACCGAGGCGATCGGCCTGCTGACCGCCGAACTCGGCGCCACCCCGCTGATCGGTTTCGCGGGCGCGCCTTTCACCCTCGCGAGTTACCTCGTCGAGGGCGGCCCGTCGCGGACGTACGAGAACGCCAAGGCGATGATGTACGGCGACCCCGAGCTCTGGTCCGACCTGCTCGACCGTCTCGCGGAGATCACGGCCGCCTTCCTGAAGGTGCAGATCGAGGCGGGCGCCTCGGCGGTCCAGCTGTTCGACTCGTGGGCCGGCGCGCTCTCCCCGGCCGACTACACCAACTCGGTGATGCCGCACTCCGCCAAGGTCTTCGACGCGGTCGCCGGGTACGGAGTCCCGCGCATCCACTTCGGTGTCGGCACCGGTGAACTGCTCAGGCTGATGGGCGAGGCCGGCGCGGACGTCGTCGGCGTCGACTGGCGCGTCCCGCTCGACGAGGCGGTCCGCCGCGTCGGCCCCGGCAAGGCGCTCCAGGGCAACCTCGACCCGACCGTCCTGTTCGCGGGCACGGCGGCCGTCGAGGCCAAGACCCGCGAGGTGCTGGACTCGGCGAAGGACCTCGAAGGCCATGTCTTCAACCTCGGCCACGGCGTGATGCCGTCCACCGACCCGGACGCGCTGACCCGGCTCGTGGAGTACGTCCACACGCGGACCGCCCGCTGACCTACCAGCCGTGCCGGCGCCGCGCCTTCCTGCCGAACAGCAGACCGCGCGGTTCCGGCGGCGGGGGCGTGCCCGCCCTGAGCGGCCAGGCGAGCAGCATGCCCGCGAGAAAGCCCACGATGTGCGCCGCGTACGCCACGGTCCCGGCGTCCGAGACACCCTCGCCGGACGAGTACACCGCCTGGAGCACGAACCAGAAGCCCAGCACCAGCCAGGCCGGCAGCCTGAGCGGCAGGAAGATCAGGAACGGCACCAGGACCCACACCCTGGCCTTCGGATACAGCACCAGATAGGCGCCGAGCACTCCGGCGATGGCTCCCGACGCACCGATCAGGGGGTCGCCCGAGTCGTCGTTGAGGAGCGCGAAGCCGTACGACGCCGCGTAGCCGCAGACGACGTAGAACAGCGCGAACCGCACATGGCCCATGCGGTCCTCGACGTTGTTGCCGAAGATCAGCAGGAAGAGCATGTTGCCCAGCAGGTGCAGCCAGCCGCCGTGCAGGAACATCGCGGTGAACACGGACAGCACGGGCGACTTGTCGTACGTCGGCGGGCCGACCACACAGCCCTGACCGCCCGGACCCACGTCACCGGTGGGGACCAGCCGGGGCAGCTGATGGTGGATCAACTCCTGCGGCACCGCCGCGTAGTGATCCAGGAACGCCTGGAGATGGCAGAGCTGGGACAGGCCGCTGTCGCCCGCCACGGAGCCGGCCAGGCCGGGCATGTACAGGAAGACCAGTACGTTCGCGGCGATCAGCGCGTACGTCACCACGGGGGTGCGGCGCACCGGGTTCACGTCATGGACGGGGATGACCACAAGGAAGTAGTGCCCGGGATGCCGTCGGCGAATCGGTGAACGCCGGTACGCGCGCGTGCGTATGACTCCTCAACCGCCCGCGGCACGGGGAAGGCGGGTCGCGCGCAGCAAACCTGAGTAAACGTGAGGAACAGGCGATGAACGACCGAGTTACTCCTCCGATCCATGCGCTGCCGGACGGCGAGGCGGAAGTCTCCGTCGTGCTGCGGCTGCCGTGGGAAGACGTGGCCCGGCTGGGCCAGGACGCGGGGCGGCTCGCCTCGCAGATGCAGCGGCCCGTGACCCTCGACGAGGCGGTGAGCCACCGGCTGCGGTCGACCCGGCCCGCCGCCCACGCGAAACCGGCGGGGGAGCAGCCGGCCGCGGTGGCCCCGAGCGCCTCCGTCTCCTCCCTGCCACCCCGCCCGCCCGCCGACCAGGCCCGGCAGGCCATCGAACGGATCAACGGCTCGGCATGAGCCCCCAGGCCCTCAGGAGGCCCGCACTTTGAGTGCCGCCTTGCGGGCCGCCACCAGTACCGGGTCCCACACAGGGCTGAACGGTGGGGCGTAGCCCAGGTCCAGGGCCGTCATCGCCTCCACCGTCATCCCGGCCGTCAACGCCACCGCCGCGATGTCCACCCGCTTGCCCGCGCCCTCCCTCCCGACGATCTGCACACCGAGGAGCCGCCCCGTGCGGCGCTCGGCGAGCATCTTCACCGTCATGGGGGAGGCGCCGGGGTAGTAGCCCGCGCGGGACGTGGACTCGATCGTGACCGTCACGAACTGGAGCCCCGCCCTGCGCGCGTCCTTCTCCCGCAGACCCGTGCGGGCGATCTCCAGATCGCACACCTTGCTCACCGCCGTGCCGACCACACCCGGGAAGGTCGCGTAACCGCCGCCCACGTTCGCGCCGATGACCTGGCCGTGCTTGTTGGCGTGGGTGCCGAGCGCGATGTGCCGTTCCTGGCCGGAGACCAGATCGAGGACCTCCACACAGTCGCCGCCCGCCCAGATGTTCTCGTGGCCGCGCACCCGCATGGCCAGGTCGGTCAGGAGCCCGTCGTGCTGCCCCACGGGCAGGCCCGCCGCCCTGGCCAGCGAGGTCTCCGGGCGTACGCCGATGCCCAGCACCACCACGTCCGCCGGATACTCGGCGTCCTCCGTGGCCACCGCGCGCACCCGGCCGTCCTCGCCGGTCAGGACCTTGGTGACCCCGGCGCCGTTGACCATGGTGATCCCCAGGCCCTCCATCGCCTCGTGCACCAGGCGGCCCATGTCCGCGTCGAGCGTGGACATCGGCTCGCTGCCGCGGTTGACGACGGTCACCTCGTAGCCCCGGTTGATGAGGGCCTCGGCCATCTCCACGCCGATGTAGCCGGCGCCGACCACCACCGCCCTGCGGCCACGCGTGCGTGCCAGCGTGTCGAGCAGGGCCTGCCCGTCGTCCAGGGTCTGCACGCCGTGCACACCCGGTGCGTCGGCCCCCGGCATGTCCGGGCGGATCGGGCGGGCGCCGGTCGCGATCACCAGCTTGTCGTACGACGTCCAGGACTCGGCCCCCGAATCGACGTCACGCGCGCGTACCCGCTGTCCGGCCACGTCGATCTCCACGACCTCCGTGCGCATGCGCAGATCGATGCCCCGGGCCCGGTGCTCCTGCGGTGTCCGCGCGATCAGTTCGTCGCGTTCCTCGACATCACCGCCCACCCAGTACGGGATGCCGCAGGCCGAGTACGAGGTGAAGTGCCCCCGCTCGAACGCCACGATCTCCAGCTCCCCGGGCCCCTTCAGCCGCCGCGCCTGCGACGCCGCGGACATCCCCGCGGCGTCGCCACCGATCACGACCAGCCGTTCCTTCGCAGCGCTCATGCTCATGCGAACACGCTACGAGGGCAGGGCATTTCAGTCCTGCTCACCCTGCTCCTCGGTGCGTCCCGGCCGCGGGGCCGGACGGGCCGTCGGGAGCGGGCCGAGCGCGGTCGAGGCGCCCGCGGGGGCCGGGCGCCGGGGCAGGCGGGGGCGTACCCAGCGCAGCCAGATCAGCAGGATCAGGGCCAGCACCGCGGCGAAGGGGAGAACCGCGGCCAGGGCGACCACGATCCAGCGCAGCATCGACACGAACGCGCCCCAGCCGCCCGCCAGCGCGTCCAGGACCCCCGGGTCGTCGTCCTCGGCGGCCTTCGCCACCGGCTTCTCGGACAGGGACAGGGTGATCGTGGCCAGGCTCGTGCGGTCCTTCAGGGACGCCTGCCGGGCGAGCAGCGCCTCCAGGTCGGCCTGACGCGTGCTCAGCTCACCCTCCAGGGTGACCACGTCGCTCAGCCTGGTCGCCTGGTCCATCAGCTCCCGGATCCGGGCCACGCTCGCGCGCTGCGTCTTGATGCGGCTCTCCACGTCCACGACCTGCTCGGTGACGTCCTGCGCCTTCGCCGTACGCTCCAGCAGCTTGCCCGAGCCCTCCAGCTCGGCCAGGACGTCGGCGTACCGGTCGACGGGCACCCGCAGGGTCACCTGAGTCTCCTCGGCGCCCCCCTCGTCGCGGAACGTGGACTCCTTGCCGACGTAGCCGCCCGCGTTCTCGGTGCTGGTACGGGCCGCCGCCAGCGCCTTCGGTACGTCCTTGACCTGCACGGTCAGTTCGGCGGTGCGGATGATGTGGCTCGTCGGGAGCGTGGGCGCGGTGGTGGCCTGCCTGCCGCCCCCGCCCGCGTCCTCCGCGGCGGCGGCGCCGGGAGCGGCCTCCCTCGCCTGCGACTTGGCGGCGTCCGAGTCGCCGGAGGAGCTGCCGCTGTCGTCCCCCGCGCCGGTGCAGCCGGTCAGGACGAGGCCGGCGGCCAGGAGGAGCCCGGCCAGAGCCTGGACCGGTCGTACGGAGCGTCGTGCGCGCATGGGCCTACCCCCGAGGGTCGTGACGGACTGACGCTTCTTCGACGCCGGGACGCACCGGAACGTTGGAGCGGAACGATCCCGATGCGGTCACGGTCAGGACTCGGACGGGCCATATGGCCCTGGCCGGACTGTCGGTGGCGTCTGAGAGGGTGGAGCCATGAGCGGATCAGGTACGGCGGAGCACGTCGTCGTCATCGGAGCCGGGATCGCGGGCCTCGCCGCCGCGCACCGGCTGATTCAGCGCGGGGCACGGGTGACCGTCCTGGAGGCGTCCGGCCGTGTCGGCGGCAAGCTGCTGCCCGGCGAGATCGCCGGGGCGCGCGTGGACCTCGGGGCGGAGTCGATGCTGGCGCGCAGACCCGAGGCGATCGCCCTCGCCCGCGAGGTGGGCCTCGACAGCCGCCTCCAGCCGCCGGCCACCGCGACCGCCTCGATCTGGACCCGCGGCGCCCTGCGCCCCATGCCCAAGGGCCATGTGATGGGCGTCCCCGGCACCGCGGCCGCCCTGTCCGGCGTCCTGTCCGACGAAGGCCTCGCCCGTATCGAACGCGACGCAGACCTGCCGCGCACGGAGGTCGGCGACGACGTGGCGGTGGGCGCGTACGTGGCCGAGCGCCTCGGCCGCGAGGTCGTCGACCGGCTCATCGAGCCCCTCCTCGGCGGGGTCTACGCCGGTGACGCGTACCGCATCTCGATGCGCTCGGCCGTCCCGCAGCTCTTCCAGGTCGCCAGGACCCACACGTCGTTGACGGAGGGCGTCCGCGAGATCCAGGCGAAGGCCGCCGCCAACCAGCAGACCGGGCCCGTCTTCATGGGCATCGAGGGAGGTGTGGGCAGTCTGCCGCTCGCGGTCGCCGAGTCGGTACGCGCGCGTGGCGGCGAGATCCTCACCGACACCCCCGTGACCGAACTCCGGCGTGAGGGAGGCGAGGGCTGGCGGGTCGTCGCCGGGGACCGCGTCCTGCACGCCGATTCCGTCGTCGTCGCCGTCCCCGCACCCGCGGCCGCGCGGCTTCTGCGCACCGAGGCCCCCGAGGCCGCCACCGACCTCGCCGCCATCGAATACGCCTCCATGGCCCTGATCACCCTCGCCTACCGCCGCGCCGACACCGCCCTCCCGGCGGGCAGCGGCTTCCTCGTGCCGCCGGTCGACGGGCGCACCATCAAGGCGTCCACGTTCGCCTCCCAGAAGTGGGGCTGGATCGCCGACCGGAACCCCGACGTCGTCGTCCTGCGCACCTCCGTCGGCCGCTACGGCGAGACGGCGATCCTGGAGCGCGAGGACACCGAACTCGTCGACGTCTCCCGGCACGACCTCAAGGAGGCCACCGGCCTCGACGCGCGCCCCCTCGAAACCCGCGTCACCCGCTGGACCGACGGCCTGCCCCAGTACCCCGTCGGCCACCACACCCGCGTGGCCCGCGTCCGCGAGCACATCGGCAAGCTCCCGGGCCTCGCGGTGTGCGGAGCGCAGTACGACGGCGTCGGCATCCCGGCGTGCGTCGCGAGCGCCTACGCGGCGGTGGACCAGGTGTACGGCGACGACCGCGGTGTGCAGGAGCTCACCGCCGACCCGGTGCAGAGTCTGCACGGAGGAGCAGGAGAATAAGGACCATGAGCAACGAAGCCCCCACCCCCGAGGCCGGCCGGATCCCGAACAAGGGCAAGCTGGCCAAGGACCTCAACGAGGTCATCCGCTACACGCTCTGGTCCGTCTTCAAGCTGAAGGACGTGCTCCCCGAGGACCGCGCGGGCTACGCCGACGAGGTCCAGGAGCTGTTCGACCAGCTCGCCGCCAAGGACGTCACCGTCCGCGGCACCTACGACGTGTCCGGGCTGCGCGCCGACGCCGACCTCATGATCTGGTGGCACGCGGAGACCGCCGACCAGCTCCAGGAGGCGTACAACCTCTTCCGCCGCACCAAGCTCGGCCGCGCGCTGGAGCCGGTGTGGTCGAACATGGCGCTGCACCGCCCCGCCGAGTTCAACCGCTCGCACATCCCGGCGTTCCTCGCCGACGAGACGCCGCGCAACTACATCAGCGTCTACCCCTTCGTGCGGTCCTACGACTGGTACCTGCTGCCCGACGAGGACCGCCGCCGCATGCTCGCCGACCACGGCAAGATGGCCCGCGGCTACCCGGACGTCCGCGCCAACACGGTCGCCTCGTTCTCGCTCGGCGACTACGAGTGGCTGCTGGCCTTCGAGGCCGACGAGCTGTACCGCATCGTCGACCTCATGCGCCATCTGCGTGCGTCCGAGGCCCGTATGCACGTCCGCGAGGAGGTCCCGTTCTACACGGGCCGCCGCAAGGAGATCGCGGAGCTGGTCGCGGGCCTCGCCTGATCAGGCCGCCGGCCGGGCGGCCGACTTCTTCGAGGAGTGCTCGCGCGGCTTCGGCTCCGGGTGCGGTGCGCAGGCCGCGCGCCGCACCGGGAGCCGCCCTTCCAGCAGATACGCGTCCACATGCCCGTTGACGCACGGGTTCGGGCCGCCCGCGATGCCGTGCGTGCCCGAGTCCCGCTCGGTCACCAGGACCGAGCCCCACAGCCGCCGGTGCATCTCCAGGGCGCCGTCGTACGGCGTCGCCGCGTCCCGCTCGGCCGCCAGGATCAGCGTCGGCGGCAGCTCACCGGGACCGGTCCGCACATCCAGCGGCTCCTGACGCGGCGCCGACCAGTACGCGCAGGGCAGGTTCATCCAGACGTTGTCCCACGTCTCGAACGGCGCCACCCGCGCCAGCCGGGTGTTGTCCCGGTCCCACACCTTCCAGTCCGTCGGCCAGGACGCGTCGTTGCACTCGACGGCCGTGTAGACCGCGTTGCCGTTCTCGGCCTCCTTCGCCGCCTCCGCATGCGGCCCCGCCTGGAGGATCAGCTGCTTCGGGTCGCCCTTCAGATACGCCGACAGCGCCTCCGCGCGGTGCGGCCAGTAGTCGTCGTAGTACCCGGCAGCCAGGAACGCCCCCTGCAACTGCCCGGGCCCGACCTTCCCGCCCGCCGGCTCCACCGCCAGCTGCGCCGCCGCCTTGTCGTAGCTGCGCTGCACCCGCTCCGCCGTGTCGCCGAGCCCGTACACCTTGTCGTGCTTGGCGATCCAGTCCCGGAAGTCCGCCCAGCGGCCCTCGAACGCGGCCGACTGGTCGAGGTTGTTGCGGTACCAGATCTGCGTCGGATCCGGGTTCACCGCCGAGTCGAACACCATCCGCCGTACGTGCGACGGGAACAGCGTCGCGTACAGCGCCCCGAAGTAGGTGCCGTACGACGCCCCCATGAACGTCAGCTTCTCCTCGCCCAGCGCGGCCCGCAGGACGTCCAGGTCACGGGCGTTGTTGAGCGAGGTGTAGTGGCGGAGCGCGCTGCCCGCCCGCTTCGCGCAGCCCTGTGCGTACGTCTTGGCCTGGGCGATGCGCTCCTGCTTGTACGACTCCGAGGGGTGTGTCGGTGCCTGCGAGGGCGCTTCGTAGAAGTGCTTGGGGTCCTGGCAGGACAGGGGCGCCGAGCGGCCCACCCCGCGCGGGGCGTAGCCGACGAGGTCGTACGCGGCCGCGAGCCGCTTCCACTCCGGCATCACGCCGATCAGCGGGAAGTACATGCCGGAGGCGCCCGGACCGCCCGGGTTGAAGACCAGGGCGCCCTGGCGGGGCACCTTGCGCTTGCTGTTGTGCGGGTCCCTGTGGGTGGCCCGCACACGGCTGACGGTGAGCTTGATCTGCTTGCCGTCGGGGCTGGCGTAGTCGAGCGGGACGGACACCGTGCCGCACTGGACGTTGCCCGGCAGGTCCTCCACCTCGGCGCACTTGCCGAAGGCGATGCCCGCGGCCTCGGCGCGCGCGGCGGCCGTCGCGGTGCCGCGCACCTCGGCGGCGGCGGGAGCACCGGAGGCCCCCGACGCGCTGCCGGCCGGGGCGGCCGCGAGAGTGGTCAGGAGCAAGGTCCCGGCGGCCGAGTAGAGGGCGGGGGCTCTCATCGCGTATCCCTTCGGTGCACGGCAGCAACAAAAGGGATGTTTCGTTCGGTTGTCGGCGAAGGCAAGCACCACCCGGCCGGTGTCGGCGCCAATGCCCCCTATGCGCCCCTGGTGTGCCCGGTGCGCCAGTGCTGCTCGCGGTCGGCGAAGGCCGCGCGCAGGTCCGGTTCACCGACGGCGCGGACGCCTCGTACGGCGACGGTGGTGAGGTACGTACGGTCGTCGCCGGCGCCGGCCCGCCGGGGCAGCGCGCCGAGCAGGCGCTGACCCGCCGGGGAGGCCCAGCGCGAGTACGGGTGCACCTCGATGCGCGCGATGGCCAGACAGCTCAGGGTCAGCGCGAGGGGGAGGGCGAACCAGAGGGCGATCAGATGGCGCGGTACGTCCGACGGGGCGGGCGTCAGCAGCGCGGTCGCGCCCAGCGCGAGGACGACGACCGCGGCGAGCTGCACCTGGCGGACCGCGGCCGCGACCGTCGTGCGCGCCCCGTCGGGCACGGCGAGGCCGGCGCGGACGAGACGGTCGGCGAGACCGCGTACCGGGGCCGCGGTGGCGGCGGCGTCCCGGACCGGGGCGATACGGGACTGCCCCTCAGGGCCGATCGCCCCTATGACGGAGCGCTCGATCTCGTCCCGGCCCCGCGGGTCGACGACCGTCGCCCAGCCCGTGTGCGCGAGCAGCAGACGGCGCTGGCGGGCCATGGAGACGAGGGTGAGGTCGGCGACCCGGCGTGGGCCGCCGGACAGGAACGCCGCCTCGTACAGCGTGAGGTCGTGTCCGTGGCCCGCGTCCACATCGTCGGCCGCGGCGTGTACGGCGGCCAGGCACAACCGGGTACACGCGGTTCCGGCGGCGGCCCAGGCCAGCAGCAGGAGAAGGACCCAGAACATGACGCTGTTCTATGCGAGATGGTCTGGACTGCGCCATGCCTTGTTCACAATCCGGACGTATGTTTGCCGGTATGTGACGTTCCCTTTAGGGCTCGTCGGGCGGCGGGCTGGTGGCCGGTGGGGGCAGCGCGTAGCTCGGTGTCACCGGGACGGCCGGGGTCGGGTCCGCCGTGAAGGCGGGCGGGGCCGGGGAGTTGCTGATCGGGGGTGTGCTGCCCGCGACCATGTCCTGGGCCAGGGCGTCGAAGTCGACGTAGCCCGTGGCCTCCAGGATCTTGATGTGGTCCAGGACGGTGGTGTTCGCGTCGTCGGCGAGGGTGCGGACCAGCGAGTTGCGGGTGCTCGCGCGGACCTGGGCGACGACGGAGAACACCCTGCCGTGCGCGAGACGCAGGATGTTGGCGAACTCCCGGTCGTACTCGACGCCCTGGGCCGCGTTCAGAGTGGCGAGCCACTCCTTCTGCTGGTCGTTCGGCTCGTTGGGGAGCGCCAGGCCCAGCTGCGAGGCGACGTCACGGACCCGCTCGTCCAGGAAGGTGTGGCCTTCGACGAGGTGCTGTCCGGCCGTCCGTACGGCCTGCGTCGTGCCCTTCTGCTGGGCCTGCTGACCGGCGGGCAGCTCCCACAGCCCGGCCAGCCGGACCTTCGTGACGAACTCCCGGTCGAGCGCGGACAGCGGCCCGTACTGCGTCGACACGGTCTCGGCGTTGAGTACGTCGACCGGTGTCCCCGACCGGTCGGCGTACGACCAGATCGGGAAGATCAGCGCCATCAGGGTCGCCGTCAGGCCGGCGATGATGAGCCCCGTGCCGCTGAGAATGCCACGGCCTTTGACGGGGGGTCGGGGTCGCATGGTGCCTCCTGTTACGGCATGTTACTGCGCGGTCCGCGCCAACTGCCGTACAGGAGCGAATGGTTGCAACTCGGACACCAGGGGTGAATGGTGGCCGGATGGTTGGTGGCATACGGCACCAAAGCATGCCGAACCGATTGTGGGGGAGATGTGTGGAGGCGGCCGTGTTAATCCGGGCACACTCGGCGGGCCGACTGTCTGGTCACCGTCGCAGCAGCACCCGCCGTGTCGCCCGGGCCAGCCGTACCGCGGGCCGGTGGGACCGCGGCCGGCTGCCCGACCGCTCCAGCCACCACTCCCGCAGCCCGGCCCGGGCGCGCGGGTCCTCCGGCAGGCCGGAGCCGAGGAGGTACCCGGCGAAGTCCAGCGCGTCCCGCCGGTAGCCGGCGCCCATCGGATGCCCGTGGGCGTACCCGAGGAACGCCGCCCGGTACCCCGCCCCGAGGATCTCCGGCAGCTCGGGCGCGACCTTCGCCACCACGTCCGCCCGCTTCCCGGCGAGCGCCCGCGCCTGCACCCCGATCCGCACCCGGTCGAACCCCTCGGGCACGGGCGTCCCGGCGACGAGCGCGGAGAGCAGAGCGGTCTGGGCGAGAGCCAGACGCTGACGGGCGGGGGC
>NZ_JABERD010000067.1 GCF_013044505.1 Streptomyces sp. S3(2020)
AGCACCCCCTCCTCCAACACCCCGTCGCCGCCACCCTCCGGCGCCTCCCCGGCCTCCTGTACCCGGCGCATCAGAATCCGTGCCCGTGCCATCAGTACCGACGCCGTCTGGCGAACGCCGGTGCCGTCCTCGGCGTAGAGGGCGAGGATCTCGTCGTACGGCCCGGCGATCGCCGTGAGTGCCGCTTCCGAGTCGCCCGCGAGGGCACGTACGAACGCCCCGCGCGCGCGTGCGGCCAGCGCCTCGCCCGGGTCGCCCGCCCGCGCATAGAGCTCGGCGGCGCGGTCGAACAGCTCCACGCCCTCGGGGCCGAGGTCCATGGCCTGGTGGTCGGCGATCTCCGCCAGGACGCGCGGGTCCAGCTCGACGCCCTCCGCCGCCCGCGAGACCGCCGCCCACGCCTCGACGGCGTGCGGCCGCAGACCGTCCGACAGTCCTCGCGCCTCGGCGATCAGAGCCGCCAGATCCGGCTCGGCGGACTCCCGCGCGACCACCGGGACAGCAGGCGTGGCAGGGGTGGCCGTCCTCGCCGACCGCACCCCCAGTGGCAACCGCTCCACCAGCGGCTCCTGCGCCATACGCGCGCGTGCCCGCTCACCGACGTACGCCGTGCCGTTGCGCGCGTCGAAGCGGCCGGCCAGGTCGAGGGCCTCCGCACGCGCGTGCGCGGCGAGTTCGCGGGCCATCCAGGAACGGTCGCCCGGTCCCGGTACCCGACGCTCGCCGAGACCGAGCCCGGTCAGCCGGTCCATGAGCAGCGCCACCACGCTCAGGAACTCCAGCCTGCTGCGCGGATGCCCGGCGTCCGTGAAGTACGACGGCCGTTCCGCGAGCAGCTCCAGGCCACGCGCCTCGTTGCCGCTCAGGGCGCAGAACTCGACGTGGTCGGCGTAGGCGCCGCGCATGCTCTCCATGGCCCGTACGAGGCGGAAGCCCCGCAGGTGGTTCGCGCGGGCCTCGTCGAGGCGGCCGAGGCGCAGCAGGGGCAGCAGAGAGGCCGCGAGGGAGGTGTGCGGCTCGTGCGCGCAGCTGAGCTCGCCCTCCAGGACCGGCGTCCACAGTTCGAGCGCCTCCGCGTCCCGGCCCCGCTCGCTCTGCCACCAGCCCTGCCCGTGCAGCTCGCACGCGTGGCAGTCGGCCATGCGGTCCCGGTCGGCGGCGAGCCACGCGGTGTACGCCCGTTCCGCGCGCGGCAGGTCCCCGATGTGCGCGGCGACGTTGAACTCGGCGCTGCGCACGGCCCGTTCGGAGTGCCCGGCGAGCCGGTAGCGGTGCTCCATCTCGCCGAGCCACTTCTCGACGGAGGCGAGCGGCACGTGCGGCTGGTCGAGCATGCCGGACGACACCCACTTGAAGACCCAGTGCAGGGTGTGGGTCTCGTACTCGTCGAAGTCCTCGGGCCGTTCGTCCCACATGCGCAGCAGACGCGCGAAGGGGACGAACATCCGGTCCTTCTCGGAGCTGTAGTTGTAGACCTTCAGCTGGTGTCCGAGCGCCTCGATCACGGCGAGCGGGACGTTCAGACCCTCGGCCGCCACCAGCAGCTGCTCCGCGCGCGCGTTGCGGGCCGGACCTTCTGGCTGCTCGCCGTTCTCGGCCATCGCCCGGCGCAGGGCGTCGAAGTCCGTGATCTCGGTCATCAGCGACCCTCCTCGCCGTTCGTGGCCCACTCCAGAAGGCCCATGAAGGACCGGTTCAGCAGCGCCGAGTCCGCGGGCCTGAGCGGGCGCTGCGCCATCAGCAGCGCCTGTCCGTACAGGGACTCCGTCGCGGTGCCGATCAGCTCCGGATCGCCGAGTGAACTGATCCGCCGGATCAGTGGATTGAGATGGTTGAGCACCAGACGCGCGCGTGGCGCGCTGCCGCGCAGCGAACCGAGGATGCCCGCCCACAGGTCGTCGGCCCGCGCCTCGGCCTCCGCGCGCGCCTGCTCGTGCCGGGCGGACCGGTCGTCCAGGTGCAGCGCGGGCACCGAGAGCGGGCGGAACGCGCGCAGGACGACGTCACAGCCCAGCGGCTCCAGGGTGGCCCGCGCGGCCGCCAGGAAGCCGGACAGCGCCAGCTCGTCGGCCGGGTCGACCGCGTCCAGGTGCGCGGTCACGGTGTCGGTGTCCAGCTCGGCGACCACCGTCCCCGGCCGCACCGACGGCAGCGCCTCGACCAGGTCGCTGTCGTAGGTGTAACCGCCGTTGACCACCCCGACGCCCTGCGCGGACGCGATGGGCGCGACCTGCCGGTACTCCTCCACGGTCCGCGTGAAGTGCACGACCGGGTGCCGCTGTGCGAACTCCTCCAGGGACAGCTGTCCGTCGGTCGTCTCGAAGGGCAGCCACGGCAGCATCGTGCGCAGCATGTCCTTGTCGTGCCGGGCCAGGGACTTCACGCCCAGGTGATGCACGGAGAGGAAGGCCGCGAGCCGCTCCGGATCACCGGCGGCCAGCCCCGTCAGCCAGGACCGGATCTTCTCGCCCAGCGCCTCCCGTACGGCAGCCAGCGTCTCGTCCTCGTACAGCGACTCGCGCGAGGCCGTCGGCCGCAGACTGTCCGTGTCCAGGACGCAGCGCACGAAGAACGCCCAGTCGGGCAGCAGCTGTTCGGCGCGCTCGGTCAGCAGCATGCCCTTGAGGTGGACGCGGTGCGTCGCGCGCGCGGCCGGACTGACCGCCGAGGGCAGCACGTACGCCACCCCGCGGATCCCGGCGACGGGCACGTTCAGCTCGATCGAGTCCAGCGGGCTGAACCCGAAGAGGTCGTGACAGTGCCGCGCCAGGGCCACCCTCCGGGTGGCGGGGGAGGGGTAGGGCCGGTCCCAGGGCGCCGGCAGGTCGGTGACCGCCTCGTCGCCCACCCGCACGTCGTACGGCAGCAGCGAGCCGAAGTCCCGTGCCAGCGTGAGGACCCGCTCGGGCGTGAGCCACTCCCCGGCCCCCGCCCGAGCCGTCAGATGCACGGTGGTACCGGGCTCGGGACGGGCCTCGTGCGGCAACGTCCGCACGGTGTACGAACCGTCCTCGCTCGCCGTCCACTCCACGGGCGCCGCCCCGGGCGTACGGGCGCTGCGGCTGACGACCCGGATCCGCTCGGCCACCACGAAACAGGCGAGCAGGCCGATGCCGAACTGGCCGAGGAAGTCGGAGCGGACCTCCTGGAGCCCGTCCTGGAGTGCGTCGGCCCGCTTGGAACTGCGGCCGATGGTCGCCAACAGGGCGTGCACGTCCGCCTCGGTGAGCCCCACGCCGGAGTCCTCGACCCGCAGGGTGCCCTCCTCGGCGTGGAGCCGCACCCTGGCCGGGGCGTCGGGCTGTTCGGCCCGCCGGGCGGTGATGGCGTCCACGGCGTTCTGCAGCAACTCGCGCAGATAGACCTTGGGACTGGAGTAGAGGTGATGGGACAGCAGGTCCACCAGACCACGCAGGTCGACCTGGAACGTGTGAGGTGACGGGGATGCCTGGGATGACTGTGAGGTCTGGGAGTCCATCGCTGCAACGCCGAGGGTGGGGAGGTCTTCGGCGCGGGGTCGGGCGGTCCCGGTGGGGCGGTGACCGCGGGATGGCCGGAGCGCGTCATCCTAGAGCCGGAACAGCCCGTCTGACCAGGGGTTTCCCGATACGTATACGGCAATGTCAGTGGGGTGGTGTGCAATGGATCTCGTGCCCGCGCTCGAAGAACCACTGAAAAAGGTGCTCGGCCCACCCACCGCGAAGGTGATGGCCGAGCATCTCGGCCTGCACACCGTCGGCGACCTCCTGCACCACTACCCGCGCAGATACGAGGAGCGGGGCCAGCTCACCCACCTGGCCGACCTCCCCATGGACGAGCACGTCACGGTGGTCGCCCAGGTCGCCGACGCCCGGCTGCACTCCTTCGCCTCGGCCAAGGCCCCCCGGGGCAAGGGACAGCGCCTGGAGGTGACCATCACCGACGGCAGCGGCCGTCTCCAGCTGGTCTTCTTCGGCTCCGGTGTCCACAAGCCCCACAAGGAGCTCCTGCCGGGCACCCGCGCGCTGTTCGCGGGCAAGGTCTCCGTCTTCAACCGACGCCTTCAACTGGCGCACCCGGCCTACGAGTTGCTGCGCGCGGACGGCGATGGCGCGGCGGAGACGGTGGAGACCTGGGCCGGCGCCCTGATCCCCATCTACCCCGCCACGGCCAAGCTGGAGTCCTGGAAGATCGGCAAGGCGATCCAGACGGTCCTGCCCAGCGCCCAGGAGGCGCTGGACCCCCTTCCGGACTCGCTCCGCGACGGCCGCGGCCTGGTCGCCCTCCCCGAGGCACTCCTCAAGATCCACCGCCCGCACACCAAGGCCGACATCGAGGACGCCCGCTCCCGCCTCAAGTGGGACGAGGCCTTCGTCCTCCAGGTCGCCCTCGCCCGCCGCCGCCACGCCGACGCCCAACTCCCCGCGGTGGCCCGCCAGCCGAAGCCGGACGGCCTCCTGACCGCCTTCGACGCCCGCCTCCCCTTCACCCTCACCGAGGGCCAGCAGAAGGTCTCCAAGGAGATCTTCGACGACCTGGCCACCGAGCACCCGATGCACCGGCTGCTCCAGGGCGAGGTCGGATCGGGCAAGGCCCAGCCGCTGGACTCGCTGGTGCTCACCCCTGCCGGTTTCCGCCGGATGGGGGACTTGCAGGTGGGGGACGAAGTGGTCGTCCCCGACGGGGAGATCGCGCCGGTCGACGGCGTCTTCCCGCAAGGAGAGCGCGATGTCTGGCGGCTGGTGCTGTCCGACGGCAGCTCTGTGGAGTGCGACGACGAGCATCTCTGGATCGTCGGTACGCGTCGCGGGTGGAGCCGGGGGGAGGCCCCCGAGGTCATGACCACCCGGGAGATCCGCCTCGACATGGTCGAGCCGGACGGATCCTCGAAGTGGCACATCCCGGCCGCGGTCCCCGTCGACCTCGGATCCGACTCGGGACCGCCGCTGGATCCCTACCTGTTCGGCCGTGCCCTGGGGGACGGCTCATCCCGGCACGACCTGGGTCGGTGGGGCCCGGCGTCCTCGGGCGGGTTCGTGCCCGAGGAGTTCAAGAACACCTCGGTCAAGAACCGCCTCGCTCTGCTGCAAGGCCTTCTGGACACGGACGGCACCCTCCACGCGGACGGCACGAGCCTCTCGTTCCGTGCCGCCTCGCGCAGGCTCGCCGACGACGTCGCCTGGCTCGTACGTTCGCTGGGTGGTGCTGCGCGGGTCCTGCCCGAGCGAGCCGCCTTCCAGGTCTCGGTCGCCCTGCCCGACGAACACGCGCCGTTCCGGCTGACCCACAAGGCCGACCGCGTCCGTCCGCGGCCCGAGGACCACACGTTCCGGCGCGGGATCCGAGCCGTCGAACACGTGGGGCGCAAGCCGGTCCAGTGCATCAGCGTCGCCCACCCGAGCCATGCCTACGTCACCGACGACTTCACCGTCACCCACAACACGATGGTGGCCCTGCGCGCCATGCTCGCCGTCGTCGACGCCGGCGGTCAGGCCGCCATGCTCGCCCCCACCGAGGTCCTCGCCCAGCAGCACCACCGCTCGATCGTCGAGATGATGGGCGACCTGGCCGAGGGCGGAATGCTCGGCGGGTCCGAACACGCCACGAAGGTGGTGCTCCTGACCGGCTCCATGGGCATGGCCGCCCGCCGTCAGGCCCTGCTCGACCTCGTCACCGCGGACGCCGGGATCGTCATCGGCACCCATGCGCTGATCGAGGACAAGGTGCAGTTCCACGACCTCGGACTGGTCGTCGTCGACGAGCAGCACCGCTTCGGCGTGGAGCAGCGGGACGCCCTGCGGGGCAAGGGCAAACAGCCGCCCCACCTGCTCGTCATGACCGCCACGCCCATTCCGCGCACGGTCGCCATGACGGTCTTCGGCGACCTGGAGACCTCGGTCCTGGACCAGCTCCCGGCGGGCCGCTCCCCGATCGCCAGCCATGTCGTCCCGGCCGCCGACAAGCCCCACTTCCTGACCCGGGCCTGGGAACGGGTGCGGGAGGAGGTGGAGAACGGCCACCAGGGGTATGTCGTCTGCCCCCGCATCGGCGACGAGGAAGTGGACCCGAAAAAGAAGAAGTCCCCCGAGGACGAAGCTGAGAAGCGCCCACCGCTGGCCGTTCTCGAAGTGGCGGACCAACTGGCCAAGGGGCCGCTGCGGGGCCTGCGCGTCGAGGTCCTGCACGGGCGTATGCACCCCGACGACAAGGACGCCGTCATGCGCCGCTTCGCCGCCGGCGAGACCCATGTCCTGGTCGCCACCACGGTCATCGAGGTCGGCGTCAACGTCCCGAACGCCACCGCCATGGTGATCATGGACGCGGACCGGTTCGGCGTCTCCCAGCTCCACCAGCTCCGCGGCCGCGTGGGCCGGGGCTCGGCGGCCGGCCTCTGCCTCCTGGTCACCGAGATGCCCGAGGCCAGCGCCGCCCGCCAGCGCCTCAACGCGGTGGCGTCGACCCTGGACGGCTTCGAACTCTCCCGCATCGACCTGGAACAACGCCGGGAGGGCGACGTCCTGGGCCAGGCCCAGTCGGGGGCCCGCACCTCCCTGAAGGTCCTCACCGTCATCGACGACGAGGAGATCATCGCGGAGGCGAGGGAGGAGGCGACGGCGGTGGTGGAGGCCGATCCGGAGCTGGAGCACCTTCCGGGTCTGCGCACGGCGCTCGACGCCCTCTTGGACGACGAGAGGGAGCAGTACCTGGAAAAGGGCTGAGAAACTGGCCTCGCAACCACCCTCGAACAAGGACCGAAGATGACTCGCGTGATCGCCGGAAAGGCCGGTGGACGTCGCCTGGCAGTCCCGCCCGGCAACGGCACCCGCCCCACCTCCGACCGCGCACGCGAAGGTCTCTTCTCCACCTGGCAGGCACTCCTGGGCGGCCCCCTGGACGGCGAGCACGTCCTGGACCTGTACGCCGGATCAGGAGCGGTCGGCCTCGAAGCCCTCTCCCGCGGCGCGAGCCACACCCTCCTCGTCGAGGCGGACGCCCGCGCCGCCCGCACGATCCGCGAGAACGTGAAGGCACTCGGCCTCCCCGGCGCCGAGGTGAGGGCGGGCAAAGCGGAACAGATCGTCCAGACGCCGGCGCCGACGGACCCGTACGACCTCGTCTTCCTCGACCCCCCGTACGCCGTCCCGGACGACGATCTTCGCGAGATCCTGCTCACACTCCGCACCCAGGGCTGGCTCACGGCCGAAGCGCTGGTCACCGTGGAGCGCAGCACCAGAGGCGGAGAATTCCACTGGCCGGACGGCTTCGAACCGCTCCGGTCCCGTCGCTACGGCGAGGGGACCTTTTGGTACGGTCGCGCCGCCTCTACGTGCGAAGACGCACGATGACCGGACCGGAGAGCGAGGGATCTCAAGTGCGCCGCGCCGTCTGTCCCGGGTCGTTCGACCCGATCACCAACGGACATCTCGACATCATTTCCCGCGCCTCCCGTCTGTACGACGAGGTCTATGTCGCGGTCATGATCAACAAGTCCAAGAAGGGCCTGTTCGAGGTCGAGGAGCGGATCGAGCTGATCCGCCAGGTCACCGCCGAATACGGCAACGTCAAGGTCGAGGCCTTCCACGGCCTCCTCGTCGACTACTGCAAGCAGCGCGACATCCCGGCCATCGTCAAGGGCCTGCGCGCGGTCAGCGACTTCGACTACGAGCTGCAGATGGCCCAGATGAACAACGGCCTGTCGGGCGTCGAGACGCTCTTCGTGCCGACCAACCCCACCTACAGCTTCCTGTCCTCCTCGCTCGTCAAGGAGGTCGCCACCTGGGGCGGAGACATCGCCCACCTGGTGCCACCGCTGGTCCTGGAGGCGCTCAACGAGCGCCTGCGCAAGGACTGATGGGGCTACCGGGCTGATGGGGCTACAGTCGTCCCGTCCGTCTCCAACACAGCTGTAGAGAGTGGCGAGCACAGGTGGACGTGCAGAAGAAGCTCGACGAGATCGTCGCCGCGGTCTCCGGCGCCCGGTCGATGCCCATGTCGGCCTCGTGCGTGGTCAACCGCGCCGAGCTGCTCGCGATGCTGGAAGAGGTGCGGGCGGCCCTGCCCGACTCCCTCGCCCAGGCCCAGGAGCTGATCGGCGGCCGTGAGCAGATGGTCGAGCAGGCCCGTCAGGAGGCCGAGCGGATCATCTCGACCGCGCACGCCGAGCGCGGCTCGCTGATCTCCGACACCGAGGTCGCCCGCCGCTCCCAGACCGAGGCCGACCGCATCCTCACCGAGGCCCGCCGGGAGGCCGAGGACGTCCGTGCGGAGGCCGACGACTACGTCGACTCCAAGCTCGCCAACTTCGAGGTCGTCCTCACCAAGACCATCGGCTCCGTCGGCCGCGGCCGCGAGAAGCTCCTCGGCACCGGCCCGGGCGTCGACGAGCAGGGCTACGAGGACGAGGACGCCCCCGAGCGCAGCCATGACCCCGAGACCCTGCGCCGGGACGCCGACAGCTACGTCGACACCAAGCTCGGCGCCTTCGAGGCGGTCCTCACCAAGACCCTCCAGGCCGTCGGCAAGGGCCGCCAGAAGCTCCACGGCCGGATCGCCTCGGACGACCTCGGCGCCCTCGCCGACGACGACACGACCGTCCAGCACTCCAGCGACGCCGACTACCTCGCCGACCTCGCGGCCCTCGCCGAGCAGGACAACCGGGCCGCCGCCGAGCAGTCCGCCCAGCCGCAGTACGAGCCGCAGCCGGCCTACGGCTACCAGCAGACGGACACCTACGGCGGCTACCCGCAGCAGCAGGCCTACGCCCAGCAGCAGGACCCCTACGGCTACCAGCAGGCCGATCCCTACGCCTACCAGGGCTACGACGCCCAGCAGGCCGCCTACGACGCCGGACAGACCCAGCAGGACCAGCAGCACGCCCAGCAGTCGTACGCCCTCGACGAGACCAGCCTCTTCGACACCGGCATGATCACGCCGGAGCAGCTGAGGGCCTATGAGCAGGGGCGCGGCCAATAAGGACCGGGCGGAGACCACCGGATTGGGCCGTGAGGGAAAGGTCCAGTATCCTGGCTCTTCGGTCGCGTGTACGTCCGCGATCAGCGCTGCCCGGGAACACCGAAGGGCAGCGTCCCTCTGAGCTCGAAGATCGAAAGCAGGAATGGTTCTGAACGCCCGCCTCGACCACCGCAAGCCTCTCGTGTTCGACACACACGAGCTGGGGCGGCGGCCCGGTGCGCAGCAGCGCCTGACCCGTGAGATCGACGCTCCCAAGGATCTGGGGATCGCGGGAGTGATCGGAGTGCCGGAAGGCGCCCCGGTGAAGCTCGAACTCCGGCTCGAGTCGGTCATGGAAGGGGTGCTTGTCACAGGCACCGCCCGTGCACTGGCCGAGGGGGAGTGCGTAAGGTGTCTGGAGCCGCTGGAGCTGGAGCTCGCAGCGGACTTCCAGGAGATGTTCTCGTACCCTGACGCCGATGACCGGGGCCGTGTGAAAGCGGAACCGGCCGACGACGCCGAGGAAGACGAGGACAGGCTCTTCCTCGAGGACGGCCTGTTCGACCTCGAACCCGTGCTGCGTGACGCGGTGGTGCTTGCCCTGCCGATGCAGCCGGTGTGCCAGGACGACTGCCCCGGCCTGTGCTCCGAGTGCGGAGCGCGGCTGGCGGACGACCCGGACCACCACCACGACGCCGTCGACATCCGTTGGGCGGCACTGCAGGGACTCGCCGGTTCACTCGAAGATGGCGAGAAGGACGAGATGAGCGGCGGCGCGCTTCCTTCAGCGCACGTCGACGAGAAGCAGGAGAAGTAGCCGTGGCTGTTCCGAAGCGGAAGATGTCGCGCAGCAACACGCGCCACCGCCGGTCGCAGTGGAAGGCTGCGGTCACCCCCCTGGTTGCGTGCGAGCGCTGCCACGAGCCCAAGCAGCAGCACATCGCGTGCCCGTCTTGCGGCACGTACAACAAGCGCCAGGTCCTCGAGGTCTGAGCGGCTGGTGAGAGGCACTGTGTCCACTCCGAAGAAGAACTCTGCGGACAACACGGCCTCGTCCCACACGCTGTTGGAAGGGCGGCTCGGGTACAAACTCGAGTCCGCCCTTCTGGTGCGTGCGCTGACCCACCGGTCCTATGCGTACGAGAACGGCGGTCTGCCCACCAACGAGCGCCTGGAGTTCCTCGGGGACTCCGTCCTCGGCCTCGTGGTCACGGACACGCTGTACCGCACCCACCCCGACCTGCCCGAAGGCCAGCTGGCCAAGTTGCGGGCCGCGGTGGTCAACTCTCGTGCGCTGGCGGAGGTGGGCCGTGGGCTCGACCTGGGCTCCTTCATCCGGCTCGGCCGTGGTGAAGAGGGTACGGGCGGCCGGGACAAGGCATCCATCCTCGCCGACACCCTTGAAGCGGTGATCGGCGCGGTCTATCTCGACCAGGGTCTGGAAGCGGCGGGCGAACTCGTCCACCGGCTCTTCGACCCGCTGATCGAGAAGTCCTCCAACCTCGGTGCCGGCCTGGACTGGAAGACCAGTCTCCAGGAGCTCACCGCGACCGAAGGACTCGGCGTGCCCGAGTACCAGGTCTCGGAGACCGGCCCCGACCACGAGAAGACCTTCACTGCTGCCGCCCGCGTCGGAGGCGTCTCGTACGGCACCGGCACCGGCCGCAGCAAGAAGGAGGCGGAGCAGCAGGCCGCCGAGTCCGCATGGCGGTCCATCCGGGCCGCCGCGGACGAGCGCGCCGAGGCGGCCGCGAAGGCAGCGGAAGCAGCCGACGCGGGCGCCGACGAAGCGTCCGCCTCCGCCTGAACCGACAGCGTCATCCAGAGCGCCCGTCCCGCACCGGGGCGGGCGCTCGGTTCATACACCGGGGGATGCCATGCCCGAGTTGCCCGAGGTCGAGGTCGTACGGCGAGGTCTGGAGCGGTGGGTCGCCCAGCGCACGGTCGCCGAGGCCGAGGTGCTGCACCCGCGCGCGGTGCGCCGGCACGTCGCCGGTGCCGACGACTTCACCCACCGCCTCAAGGGGCATCGTGTCGGCGTGCCCATGCGCCGCGGCAAGTACCTGTGGCTGCCCCTGGAGGACGCGAACCAGTCGATTCTGGCGCACCTCGGCATGAGCGGCCAGCTCCTGGTCCAGCCGCACGAGGCAGCGGACGAGAAGCACCTCAGGATCCGCGTACGGTTCGCGGACGACCTCGACACGGAACTCCGCTTCGTCGACCAACGCACCTTCGGCGGCCTGTCGTTGCACGACAACACCGAGGACGGCCTGCCCGACGTCATCGCGCACATCGCCCGCGATCCCCTGGACCCGCTCTTCGACGACGAGGCGTTCCACCAGGCCCTGCGTCGTAAGCGCAGCACCATCAAACGGGCGCTGCTCGACCAGTCGTTGATCAGCGGCGTGGGCAACATCTACGCGGACGAGGCACTTTGGCGTGCTCGCCTCCACTACGAGCGCCCGACCGCGGGATTCACCCGCCCACGCACGACCGAACTCCTGGGCCACGTCAGGGATGTGATGAACGCGGCGCTCGCGGTCGGCGGCACGAGCTTCGACAGTCTGTACGTCAACGTCAATGGTGAGTCCGGCTACTTCGACCGCTCGCTCGACGCGTACGGCCGCGAGGGACTGCCCTGCAAGCGGTGCGGTACGCCGATGCGGCGCCGGCCCTGGATGAACCGGTCCAGCTACTTCTGCCCGAAGTGTCAGCGGGTGCCGCGCGTCTCGTCGTAGCGCTGACGTGCCGTGAGCACGTCGTCCATGCGGCCCTCCACGAACTCGATGAGGCCGACCAGTCGCTCGGCCACGCCGCGGCCCAGCGGGGTGAGTTCGTAGTCCACGCGAGGCGGGTTGGTCGGCTGGGCCTCGCGGTGCACCAGGCCGTCGCGCTCCAGGGCCTGCAATGTCTGGGAGAGCATCTTCTCGCTCACGCCGTCCACCCGACGGCGCAGCTCGTTGAAGCGCAGCGAGCCCTCGTGCAGGGCGCAGAGCGTCAGCCCGCCCCAGCGTCCCGTCACATGCTCCAGCGTGTTGCGCGAGGGACAGGCCTTGGCGAACACGTCGTAGGAGATGTCGAGCGTGGTGTCCATACACCCCAGCGTACGGGAGCACAGCGCTAACGAAAAGGGAGCACTAACCGTGAGTTAGTGCTCCCTTTTTCGGTTCTTCGGTCAGTAGCCGAAGTCCTGCGTCCACCACGGGCCACCCGACCCGAAGTGCACGCCGACCCCCAGCGTCTTGAAGTCGCAGTTCAGGATGTTCGCCTTGTGGCCCGGGCTGTTCATCCAGGCTTCCATCACCGCGGCCGCGTCGGTCTGGCCCCGGGCTATGTTCTCGCCGCCGAGGCTGGTGATGCCGGCTGCCTCGGCCCGGTCCCAGGGGGTGTTGCCGCTGGGGTCGGTGTGGTCGAAGAAGCCTTCGGCGGCCATCGCGTCGCTGAAGTCCTCGGCCAGCTTGCCCAGCGCGCTGTTCGCGGCCACCGGGCTGCACCCGACCTTCGACCGCTCCTCGTTCACGAGCTTCAGCACCTCGGCCTCGGCCTGGGCCTCCGCGGAGACCGTCACCGGGGCCTTGGTGTTCGCCGGCGCCTTCGTGGCCGCACGCGAAGGAGTCGTCTCCGGCTTCTTCTCGCTGGGCGTGGCCGTGGGCTTCTTCGACGGCGCCTTGGTCGGCGCGGCCGTCGATGCCGAGGCGGACGGCGTGGGCGAGGCCGAACGCTCACCGTCGCGGCTGGCCGCCTCGTCGTCCCGGCCGGCGTCGGCGCTGCCGGAGGTGCCGCCCTGCTCGGTCGCGGAGTTGGTCGGGGTGTCCGCGGCCTGCACGTTGTCGGCGTTGCCACCGCCGAGCTTGTAGTTGTCGAGGCCGGGCACCACACCCGTGGCCACCGCGACCGTGCCGATGGCGACCGCCGCGGAGACCCCGAGCAGACCGGTCTTGACGGGCGTCACGACCTTCTTCTTACGGCGGCGGCGAGAGCCCCCGCCGCGCCGCGGGCCGTCACCCGGCGAGAAACCCTCGCTCGGGAACAGCGCCGTGCCCGTGGTGCCCGTGGCCTGCGCGTACTCGTCGTCCGTCGCGTAGAGATAGGCGTCACTGCGGGAGTGCGCCTCGGGGTTCAGATAGGGCGCGATGCCCACCGTGGGGTACTCACCGCTGTGGTGACCCCGGGCATCGGCCTCGAAATCGTACGAGAACTGCTGGTCCAGGCCGTACGAGTGCTGTGGGTCGTAGTCGTACGAGTGCTGCGGGTCGTAGCCGCTCGTGTATGAGCCGTCTGTTTCTGTGACCCCCGTGGCGCGGCCCGTGGCGGCGCGGCCGGCGGCGGAGCGTCGGTGGCGTCCCATGTGTCCTGGCCTTCCTCGTCCTTTGTGGCCGACTCGTCCCCAGCGGTCGGACCGAACGCACAAAACTCACACGATCGAGTGAGTTTCGTATGAGATTCATTGGCAGGGGACGGTACCGCATGGCGCCAGGGGAGGGAGAGCCCAGAGAGACATTGGTTGGTTAGGTTGCGTCTATGAGCGAGGATGTACGGCTGGTCGCCTGGGTGCGAGGACGGGTCCAAGGTGTGGGTTTCCGCTGGTTCACGCGGGCCAAGGCCCTTGAGCTCGGTGGGTTGAGTGGTTTTGCTCTCAATTTGGGCGACGGACGGGTCCAGGTGGTCGCGGAGGGTCCGAGAGGGCGGTGCGAAGGACTCCTCGACTGGCTCCAGGGCGAGGACACGCCCGGGCGCGTGGACGGTGTCACCGAGATCTGGGACACACCCCGCGGGGGTTACGACGGCTTCGCCATCCGCTGAGCCGGTTCTGTAAAGCGGGCCAGGTGGAACCGGAGGAGCATGCCACTGGCACCTGCCCGAAGCAGAAAGGCCCTGGTGGTTGCCAAGAACGGCATTTCCTGGGAGGCTCCGCACTTAAGGATGATCGCTACGCCCTGAGGGCCCCGCAGGAGTCGCTGCGCCGCCGTTTCCGGTCGCGTGCCCCCGGGTTGCCCGCCAATACAGGGCGTGATCGTGTTGACCGTCAAACTTTTTGGTGAGACGCTGAATGCACCCCGCGCACCTTAGCTGTTTGGCATGGATGAACGGCAGCACAAACTCAACAGTGCCAAGCATCGCGGGTGCGAATCCCTCACGACCCACACCGCTTCGGTCGGTCACTCAGTGTGGAGGACCATCCATCATGGCAAAGGCGCTTCTCGGTTACGTCGGCGGCTCCGACCCGCGACTCATTGCCGAGATGCGACGGCTCCAGCAGCGCGTACAAGACCTCGAATCCGAGCTCGTACGGATCCAGGCCGAGAACGACGCGCTCGCGGCTGCCGCTTCTCACGACTCGCTTCTCGAGAGCATCGACGCACACCAGGCGGAGCCCGCGCTCACCTGATCACTGCATCGCACCACGACATCAGCAGTGGTTGGGCTGCCCGTATCAACCGCTAAGTTGTCAGAGTTCGAGTTTGCAAGGGACGCTTCGGCGTCCCTTCTTTCTTTCCCCCGCGTACACCTTCCCGCTCTCTTTAACGTCTGATGTGCCCTGCACGTTCATGGGTGAAACCGCGGGACACAGCGCGTTCATGGAGTGAGACAACCCCGGAAGGTAGAGTCCAGCGGCGTGCACCTCAAGGCCCTGACCCTCCGCGGGTTCAAGTCGTTCGCCTCGGCGACCACGCTCCGGTTCGAGCCGGGTATCACGTGTGTCGTCGGACCGAACGGCTCGGGCAAGTCCAATGTCGTCGACGCCCTCAGCTGGGTCATGGGCGAGCAGGGCGCCAAGTCGCTGCGCGGCGGCAAGATGGAGGACGTCATCTTCGCCGGCACCACCGGGCGGCCCCCGCTGGGCCGTGCCGAGGTGTCCCTGACCATCGACAACTCCGACGGGGCGCTGCCCATCGAGTACGCCGAGGTCACCATCACGCGGATCATGTTCCGCAACGGCGGCAGCGAGTACCAGATCAACGGCGACACCTGCCGCCTCCTGGACATCCAGGAACTCCTCTCCGACTCCGGCATCGGCCGCGAGATGCATGTCATCGTCGGCCAGGGCCAGCTCGACTCCGTCCTGCACGCCGATCCGATGGGCCGTCGCGCCTTCATCGAGGAGGCGGCCGGCGTCCTCAAGCACCGCAAGCGCAAGGAGAAGGCCCTCCGCAAACTGGACGCGATGCAGGCCAACCTCGCGCGCGTGCAGGACCTGACGGACGAACTGCGCAGACAGCTGAAGCCGCTGGGCCGCCAGGCGGCGGTCGCGCGGCGGGCCGCGGTGATCCAGGCGGATCTGCGCGACGCACGTCTGAGGCTCCTGGCCGACGATCTCGTACGGCTGCGGCAGGCGCTCACGTCCGAGATCGCCGACGAGGCCGCGCTGAAGGAGCGCAAGGAAGCCGCCGAGCAGGAGCTGAGGAAGGCCCTGCAACGGGAGGCGCTCCTGGAGGACGAGGTGCGGCGACTCGCCCCGCGGCTCCAGCGGGCCCAGCAGACCTGGTACGAGCTCTCCCAGCTCGCCGAGCGGGTGCGCGGCACGGTCTCGCTCGCCGACGCGCGCGTGAAGAGCGCGACCTCGGTGCCACCGGAGGAGCGGCGTGGCCGTGACCCCGAGGACATGGAGCGCGAGGCCGCCCGGATCCGTGAGCAGGAGGCCGAGCTCGAAGCGGCCCTGGAGGCGGCCGAGCACGCCCTGGAGGACACGGTCGCGCACCGGGCCGAGCTGGAACGTTCGCTGACCGACGAGGAACGGCGTCTGAAGGACGTCGCCCGCGCCATCGCCGACCGCCGCGAAGGTCTTGCCCGGCTGAACGGGCAGGTCAACGCGGCCCGTTCGCGCGCGGCATCGGCCCAGGCCGAGATCGACCGGCTGGCGGCGGCGAGAGACGAGGCCCAGGAGCGCGCGTTCTCCGCCCAGGAGGAGTACGAGGTACTCAAAGCCGAGGTCGACGGCCTGGACGCGGACGACGCGGAGCTGGCGGAACAGCACGAGGCGGCCAAACGGCAGCTGGCCGAGGCGGAGTCCGCGCTGACGGCGGCCCGAGAGGCGGCCACAGCGGCGGAACGCAAGAGGGCGGCGACTCAGGCGAGGCACGAGGCGCTCGCGCTCGGGCTGCGGAGGAAGGACGGGACCGGGATACTGCTGGGCGCGAAGGATCGCCTCACTGGTCTGCTGGGCCCGGCGGCAGAGCTGTTGGCGGTGGCCCAGGGGCACGAGGTGGCCCTGGCGGCGGCTTTCGGCGCGGCGGCGGACGCCCTCGCTGTGACCTCCCCATCGGCAGCGGCAGATGCGATCCGCCTGTTGCGAAAGCAGGACGGAGGCAGGGCCTCACTGCTCCTCGCCGGAGCACCGGACCCACCCAGGGGCGCGGGGAACTGCGCGACCAGCCACGACGGACCCGCGGACGCCACACATCAGCACGCGGCAGATCTGGTCCGCGCCCCCTCCGACCTGATGCCAGCAGTCCGCCGCCTGCTCCACGGCATCATCGTCGTCGGCACCCTCGAAGACGCCGAGGACCTCGTCTACGCCAACCCCCACCTCACCGCCGTCACCGCCGAAGGCGACCTCCTCGGCGCCCACTTCGCCCACGGCGGCTCCGCAGGCGCCCCCAGCCTCCTCGAAGTACAGGCATCCGTCGACGAGGCAGCCGCCGAGCTGGAGGAACTCGCCGTCCGCTGCGAGGAGTTGAGCGAGGCCCAGCACGAGGCACAGGAACGGCGCGGTCAACAGGCCGCACTGGTCGAGGAACTCGGCGAACAGCGCCGCGCCGCCGACCGCGAGAAGTCGTCCGTGGCCCAGCAGCTCGGCCGCCTCGGAGGGCAGGCCCGGGGTGCTTCGGGAGAAGCGGAGCGTTCCGTGGCGGCAGCCACGCGCGCGCAGGACGCCCTCGACAAGGCGCTCCAGGACGTCGAGGAACTCGCCGAACGCCTCGCCGTCGCCGAGGAGATGCCCGTCGAGGAGGAGCCGGACACCTCCGTACGGGACCGGCTCGCCGCCGACGGTGCCAACGCCCGGCAGACGGAGATGGAGGCCCGCCTCCAAGTGCGTACGCACGAGGAGCGGGTCAAGGGCCTCGCCGGCCGCGCCGACTCCCTCGACCGCGCGGCCAGGGCGGAGCGCGACGCACGCGCGCGTGCCGAGCAGCGGCGAGCGCGGCTGCGGCACGAGGCCGGCGTCGCCGAGGCCGTCGCCTCCGGTGCGCGGCAACTCCTCGCGCACGTCGAGGTGTCGCTCGGGCGAGCCGAGGAGGAACGGTCCGCCGCGGAGGCCGCCAAGGCGCGCCGCGAGCAGGAGCTGACCGCCGCTCGCAACGCCGGCCGGGACCTCAAGGGCGAGCTCGACAAGCTGACCGACTCGGTCCACCGGGGCGAGGTGCTCGGCGCCGAGAAGCGGATGCGGATCGAGCAGCTGGAGACCAAGGCGCTGGAGGAGCTGGGCGTCGAGCCCGCCGGTCTCGTCTCCGAGTACGGGCCCCATCAGCTCGTACCGCCCTCTCCGCCCGCCGAGGGCGAGGAGCTGCCGGAGGACCCGGAGCATCCGCGCAACCAGCCGAGGACGTTCCACCGGGCCGAGCAGGAGAAGCGGCTCAGGGCGGCCGAACGGGCCTATCAGCAGCTCGGGAAGGTGAACCCGCTCGCCCTGGAGGAGTTCTCGGCGCTGGAGGAGCGGCACAAGTTCCTCAGCGAGCAGCTGGAGGACCTGAAGAAGACCCGTACCGACCTGCTTCAGGTGGTGAAGGAGGTCGACGAGCGCGTCGAGCAGGTCTTCACCGAGGCCTTCCGGGACACCGCCCGGGAGTTCGAGGGCGTCTTCAGCCGGCTGTTCCCGGGTGGTGACGGGCGGCTGATCCTCACCGACCCCGACAACATGCTCACCACCGGCATCGACGTCGAGGCGCGTCCGCCGGGCAAGAAGGTGAAGCGGCTCAGCCTGCTCTCGGGTGGCGAACGCTCCCTCACCGCCGTAGCGTTGCTGGTGTCGATCTTCAAGGCCCGGCCGAGCCCCTTCTACGTCATGGACGAGGTCGAGGCCGCCCTCGACGACACCAACCTCCAGCGGCTGATCCGGATCATGCAGGAGCTTCAGGAAGCGTCACAGCTCATCGTGATCACGCATCAGAAGCGGACGATGGAGGTCGCCGACGCGCTGTACGGCGTCTCCATGCAGGGCGACGGCGTATCGAAGGTCATCAGCCAGCGACTCCGCTGAGACCATTCCTTCAAGAATTGAACACAAGCTGGTCACTCGTGTGTCCAAATCTCATAGGTACCCCCCTCTTGACTTCGAAACTTGAAGGCATAGTCTCGGCAACGTTGCTTTTACCTTCAGGTACCACCTACCGGAGGGTCCCCCACCCGGCAGCGTTGCCGGTGGCCCGAGGAGTTTCACGTGACCAGCACAGCGCCCCCCACGTCAGGAGCCGGGTCGGCTCATCCCGAGCATCTCGGGCACGTCATCTTCATCGCGGCGGCGGCCGCGATGGGCGGCTTCCTCTTCGGCTACGACAGCTCCGTGATCAACGGCGCGGTCGAGGCCATCCGGGACCGCTACGACATCGGCTCCGCGGCGCTGGCCCAGGTCATCGCCATCGCCCTGATCGGATGCGCCATCGGTGCCGCGACCGCCGGCCGGATCGCCGACCGGATCGGCCGCATCCGGTGCATGCAGATCTCGGCCGTGCTCTTCACGGTCAGCGCGGTGGGTTCGGCGCTGCCCTTCGCGCTGTGGGACCTCGCCTTCTGGCGCGTGGTCGGTGGCTTCGCGATCGGTATGGCCTCCGTGATCGGCCCCGCCTACATCGCGGAGGTCGCCCCACCGGCCTACCGCGGTCGCCTCGGTTCCTTCCAGCAGGCCGCGATCGTCATCGGCATCGCCATCTCGCAGCTGGTCAACTGGGGTCTGCTGAACGCGGCCGGCGGTGACCAGCGCGGCGAGCTGATGGGCATCGAGGCCTGGCAGGTCATGCTCGGCGTCATGGTGATCCCGGCCGTCCTCTACGGCCTGCTCTCCTTCGCGATCCCCGAGTCCCCGCGCTTCCTGATCTCCGTCGGCAAGCACGAGCGTGCCCGCGAGATCCTCAAGGAGGTCGAGGGCGAGAAGATCGATCTGGACGCCCGTGTCACCGAGATCGAGCACGCCATGTCCAGCGAGCACAAGTCCACCTTCAAGGACCTGCTCGGCGGCGGCTTCTTCTTCAAGCCGATCGTCTGGGTCGGTATCGGCCTCTCGGTCTTCCAGCAGTTCGTCGGCATCAACGTCGCGTTCTACTACTCCTCGACCCTGTGGCAGTCGGTCGGTGTCGACCCGACGGAGTCGTTCTTCTACTCGTTCACGACGTCGATCATCAACATCGTCGGCACCGTGATCGCCATGATCTTCGTGGACCGCATCGGCCGTAAGCCGCTGGCCCTCATCGGCTCGGTCGGCATGGTGATCGGTCTGGGGCTGGAGGCCTGGGCCTTCTCCTTCGACCTGGTCGACGGCAAGCTGCCGGCCGCGCAGGGCTGGACCGCCCTGATCGCCGCCCACGTCTTCGTGCTCTTCTTCGCCCTGTCCTGGGGTGTGGTGGTCTGGGTCTTCCTCGGTGAGATGTTCCCGAACAAGATCCGCGCCGCCGCCCTGGGCGTGGCCGCCTCCGCGCAGTGGATCGCCAACTGGGCCATCACCGCGAGCTTCCCGTCGCTGGCGGACTGGAACCTCTCCATGACGTATGTGATCTACACGGTCTTCGCCGCGCTCTCCATCCCCTTCGTCCTCAAGTTCGTGAAGGAGACGAAGGGCAAGGCACTGGAGGAGATGGGCTGACCGGCCCACGTGAACTCGGGGGGACGGGCCCATCCCCGCTGCCCTTCTCCCCGGATCCTGCCGCCGCCCCCGACCCGGTCACTGCCCGGGTCGGGGGCGGCGGTGCCGGACCACCTCCACCGTGAGGCTCGCGCGCCCCCGGTGGACCACCGCCCGCGTCAGTCCGTCAGCGCCGGCAGGACCTCCTCCGCGAACAGCCGCAGACTCCGCCACCCCTCCTCCACCGGCATCCCGCCCGCCAGCGGATGCAGTACGAGGTTGTCGAGGCCCTGCGCCACGCACTCCTGCGGCGTGAGAATCCGGTACACGCCCTCGGCGCGCAACTCAGCCACGCTCGTGGCCCCCGACTTCACGGCGGACCGGATGTCCCCGGACTGCCAGGAGGCGTACGTCCGGGCCTCGTGCAGGAAGCAGGAGCCGTACGTCTGCCACGCCCGGTCCGGGTCCTCCGCGATGTGCAGCAGCGGTGTCTCGGCGGCGGGCATCATGGTCCAGCCCTCGGTGCCGTACTCGACGAGCCGCTCCTTGTAGTACGCCTCCAGCTCGGGCAGATGCGCGCTGGGGAAGAACGGCAGGCCCAGCCGGGCGGCCCGGCGTGCGGCGGCCCGGGAGGAGCCGCCGACCAGGAGCAGGGGGTGCGGGTCGGTGCAGGGGCGCGGGGTGACGCGTACCGTACGGCCCCGGTATGTGAACTCCTCGCCGGTCCAGGCCTTGAGCAGCGTCTCCAGCAGTTCGTCCTGGAGCTTGCCGCGCCGCTTCCACTCCACGTCGAACTGGGCGTATTCCTCGGGCCGGTAGCCGATTCCCGCGACCGTGACCAGGCGGCCGCCGCTCAGCAGGTCCAGCACGGCGATCTCCTCGGCCAGCCGCAGCGGGTCGTGCAGCGGGCCGATGATCGCCGAGACCGTGACCGCGATCCGCTCGGTCGCGCCGAAGACGGCGCCCGCGAAGGCGAAGGGGGAGGGGAGCCAGTTGTTGGCCACGCCGTGGTGTTCCTCGGTCTGGACCGTGGTGATGCCGTGCTCGTCGGCGTAGGCCGCCATCTGCAGGGCGGCCTGGTAGCGGGTGCGGAGGGAGGCGGGGGTGGCGCCGGGTTCGACGAGGTTGAAGCGTACGACCGTGACGGGCACGGGGTCCCCCTTCAGTCGGTGGTGGGGGACGTTAGCTGACGGTACGTCAGATGGCCATGGCCGCGGGCTTCCCGTCCTCGGTCGCCCTCCCGGGGACGGCCGGCTTGGGGAGCGCCGCGTACAGCAGGCCCGAGACCGCGATCGTCGCGACCCAGCCGAGGCCGTACTCGCCGATCGGGTTGTTCGAGGCCAGCGGGCCGGTGAACCAGTCGGACGCGGTGAACAGGAGCCCGGTGCCGAGACCGGTCGCCCAGGCCGCGACCGCCGCCGGGCCGAAGCCGCCCCGGTACCAGTAGGCGCTGGTGCGGGTGGTGTCGAGCAGGGCCTCCGCGTCGTACTCCGTGCGGCGCAGCATGTCGACGCCGAAGACGCCGAGCCAGGCCGAGAAGGCCACCGCGAGCAGTGAGAGGAAGGTGACGAAGGGGCCCGTGAAGCCGGTCGCGGCGAGCATCAGGACGCTGCCGAGGACCAGTGAGATCACCGCGTTGACCGAGACCGCCCAGTGGCGCGGGACCTTGAAACCGAGCGTCTGTGCGGTGAAGCCCGCCGAGTACATGGACATCGAGTTGATCAGCAGGGTGCCGATCAGGGCGATCAGCAGATAGGGCACCGCGAGCCACAGCGGGAGGATCTCGCCGAGGAAGGACACGGGGTCCGACGTGGAGGCCAGGCCTGGCGTCGCCGAGGCCATGACCAGACCCATCAGGACCATCGGCAGCACGACGATCCCGGCGCCGCCCATCGTGTTGCGCACGATCGCCGCCGAGGGCGTCGAGGCCGGCAGGTAGCGCGTGAAGTCGGGGGCGGAGGGCACCCAGCTGATGCCGCCCGCCGCGATCAGGCCCACGCCCGTGATCATCGCCGACGTCGGTCCCGCGCTCTGCCCGAACACCCTGCTCCAGTCCGTCTCCGCGACCAGATGACCGAGGACGAGGACGGAGAAGCCGCCGAACAGGTAGGTCGCCCACTTGTTGCACCTCCGCAGGGCGTCGATGCCCATGCCGGAGATCGCGAAGGTCGTGACCACGAAGAGCAGCAGGGTGACGATGACGAGCGGGGTGCCGCTCTTGATGTCGAACAGGATGTCGAGGACGGTCAGCAGTGCGTAGGCCCCGGTCACCGCGTTGATCGTCTCCCAGCCCCAGCGCGCGATCCAGATCAGCGAACCCGGCAGCAGGTTCCCGCGCTGCCCGAACGCCGCCCGGGACAGGGCCATGCCGGGAGCGCCCCCGCGCTTGCCGGCGATTCCGACGAGACCGACCAGGCCGTACGAGACGGTCGGCGCCGCGACACCGACCACCAGGGCCTGCCAGAAGTTGAGCCCGTAGCCGACGGACAGGGTCGCTCCCATGGTCAGGAGCAGGACGCTGATGTTGGCGGCGACCCAGGTGGGGAAGAGGTCGCGGGGGCGTGCGGTGCGCTCGGCGTGGGGGATCGGCTCAAGGCCGTGCGTTTCGAGACCGCTCATGACGAGTCATCGTACTTTGATCTTATCCATCCTCTATGTGGCGCTTTGTCCTTTGGAGGAAAGTACAGGCTGGGTCCGGCGGGGACCCATGACTGATACTGGACGGGTTATGGAAACCGTCATCCTTGCTGTAGTCATCGCCGTGGTCGTGCTCGGTGTGCTCGGCGGGCTCGTCGTCGGCAGCCGACGTAAGAAGCCGCTGCCCCCGCCGCCTCCCGCAGCGCCCGACATCACCGCCCCTCCGGCCGAGCCGCATGTCGGCGACGAGGCCGAGACGCCCCGCGACGAACCGCGCCGGACGATAGAGGAGGTGGATCTCCCGGACGGCTCGGCCCCGGTCGCCGTCGAGGAGCCGCCGGCTCTCGACGTCCCCGAGATCGAGGTCCCCGAGCCCACGGCAGGACGTCTCGTCCGCCTGCGCACGCGCCTCTCCCGCTCCCAGAACGCGCTCGGCAAGGGGCTGCTCACGCTCCTGTCGCGCGAGCACCTCGACGACGACACCTGGGAGGAGATCGAGGACACCCTCCTCACCGCCGACGTCGGCGTCGCCCCCACCCAGGAACTGGTCGAGGGACTGCGCGAGCGCGTGAAGGTGCTCGGCACCCGGACCCCCGAGGAACTGCGCGGCCTGCTGCGCGAGGAGCTCCTCAAGTTGCTCGGCACCGACTTCGACCGCGCCGTCAGGACGGAGCCCGAGGCCGGCAAGCCCGGCATCGTGATGGTCGTCGGTGTCAACGGCACCGGCAAGACCACCACCACCGGCAAGCTGGCCCGCGTCCTCGTCGCCGACGGGCGCACGGTCGTACTCGGTGCCGCGGACACCTTCCGTGCCGCCGCCGCCGACCAGCTCCAGACCTGGGGCGACCGGGTCGGTGCCCACACCGTCCGGGGCCCCGAGGGCGGCGACCCCGCCTCCATCGCCTTCGACGCGGTGAAGGAGGGCAAGGAGATCGGCGCGGATGTCGTACTGATCGACACCGCCGGGCGCCTGCACACCAAGACCGGGCTCATGGACGAGCTCGGCAAGGTCAAGCGGGTGGTGGAGAAGCAGGCGCCGCTCGACGAGGTGCTGCTGGTGCTGGACGCCACGACCGGGCAGAACGGGCTCGTGCAGGCCCGGGTCTTCGCCGAGGTCGTCGACATCACCGGCATCGTGCTGACCAAGCTGGACGGCACGGCCAAGGGCGGCATCGTCATCGCGGTCCAGCGGGAGCTGGGCGTGCCGGTGAAGCTGGTGGGTCTGGGTGAGGGCGCGGACGACCTGGCGCCCTTCGAGCCGGAAGCGTTCGTCGATGCCCTTATCGGCGAGTAGGCCGTCGTTCACACGAAGAAGTGCCCGCCCCCGAGGTGCAGTCGGGAGCGGGCACTTCGCCGTGTACGGCCACGCGTGCGTCGTACGCCTGCGCCCGTGTCGTACGCCTACGCCCGCGACCGGTGCGCCACATACGCCAGCGTGCCCAGCAGCAGGCGCGCGGCCGGGGGCTTGGTCGCTGAATCCAGCGCGGGGGAGCGCAGCCACTCGACCGGGCCCAGGCCGGCGCGGTCCGACGGCGGGGCCGTGATGTGGGTGCCGGGGCCCAGGCCGCGCAGGTCCAGGGAGGTCGGGTCGTCCCAGCCCATGCGGTAGAGGAGTTCGGGGAGTTCGGCGGCGGCACCGGGAGCGACGAAGAACTGGGCGCGGCCCTCGGGGGTCGCCGTCACCGGGCCGAGGGGGAGGCCCATGCGCTCCAGGCGGACCAGGGCGCGGCGGCCCGCGGGTTCCGCCACCTCGATCACGTCGAAGGCCCGGCCGGCCGGCAGCATCACCGAGGCGCCCGGGAACTCGGCCCAGGCGCCGGTCACTTCGTCCAGTGTCGCGCCCGCGGGCACCTCCGGTGCGAAGTCCAGGGGGTGCGCGCCCGGTGCCCGGCAGTCGGCCCGGCCGCAGGAGCAGGCGCCCGCGGCGGCCCGGGCGCCCGGGACCACGTCCCAGCCCCAGAGTCCGGTGAACTCGGCCACGGCGGTGCACTCCGACGAGCGGCCGCGGCGACGAGAGGAGGACCGGATGTCGCGGATCCCCCGACTGCTGCCGATCGTGAAGCCCATGCCCCCTCCAACGGGTCCGGCGCACCGGTGGTTACGAGTCGTGCACGGAAAGTGACTTGGTCGGTGCCCCGAACGTCCGCTCGGCGCCCGGATGTGTCCCGGGTGGTGCGCCCGGCCTGGTGCGCCCCTGAGTGCACCGCTCCGCCCACTCCCGGCCGTCCTATGTCAAGTGAATCGCGTGTGGGCGACCGTGAGTTCATTCGAAGGGGTGGCGAATGGTGGCGTTTCCGGGATCGCCATGGCTGGAGGGGTGATCGTAGGATTACTTTGAGTGCACGAGTCCTGGGGGCACATGCGCTTGTGGGTATGCCGGAGGCAAGTCGGCATCCCGTTCGAAGGGTGAGAAGTACCGGACGGGCGGCCGTATTTACCGGCATTCTGATAGGGCTTGGCGCACTCAGCGACAAGTGGTCTCAGGGATGGGGGCGTTCCAGTGAGCGGCAACGGCGAAAGCGGAACGGGCGCCGGCAGCGCGGTGAACGGTGACAAGCGCCCCAATGAGCTGCTCACCTCGTGGTTCGTGCGCAGCGGCTGGTCGAAGGGCGAACTCGCCCGCCAAGTCAACCGCCGGGCCCGCCAGTTGGGCGCCAACCACATCTCCACCGACACCTCGCGCGTCCGCCGCTGGCTGGACGGCGAGAACCCCCGTGAACCGATCCCCAGGATCCTGTCGGAGCTGTTCTCCGAGCGGTTCGGCTGTGTCGTCTCGGTCGAGGATCTCGGCCTGCGCGCCGCCCGCCAGTCACCGTCCGTGTCCGGGGTCGACCTGCCCTGGACGGGCCCGCAGACCGTGGCCCTGCTCAGCGAGTTCTCGCGCAGCGACCTGATGCTGGCGCGGCGCGGCTTCCTCGGGACCTCGCTGGCCCTGTCCGCGGGCCCGTCCCTCATCGAGCCCATGCAGCGCTGGCTCGTGCCCTCCCCGTCCGCCTCGCAGCAGGAGCCGGAGTCGGCGGCCGCGTCCCGCCGGGGCGGCCGCCTCTCCAAGCCCGAGCTGGACCTCCTGGAGTCCACCACCGTGATGTTCCGGCAGTGGGACGCCCAGTGCGGCGGCGGCCTGCGCCGCAAGGCGGTCGTCGGCCAGCTGCACGAGGTGACGGACCTCCTCCAGGAGCCCCAGCCCGACACCACCACCCGCAGGCTGTTCAAGGTCGCCGCCGAACTGGCGGAGCTCGCGGGCTGGATGTCCTACGACGTCGGGCTCCAGCCCACCGCGCAGAAGTACTTCGTCCTGGCCCTGCACGCCGCCAAGGAGGCCGGCGACAAGCCGCTGGGCTCGTACGTGCTGTCCAGCATGAGCCGCCAGATGATCCACCTCGGCCGGCCCGACGACGCCCTGGAACTGATCCACCTCGCGCAGTACGGCAGCCGGGACTGCGCGAGCCCGCGCACCCAGTCGATGCTGTATGCGATGGAGGCCCGCGCCTACGCCAACATGGGACAGCCCGGCAAGTGCAAGCGCGCCGTCCGGATGGCCGAGGCCACCTTCGCCGACGCCGACGAATGGGACGAGCCGGACCCCGACTGGATCCGCTTCTTCTCCGAGGCCGAGCTGTACGGCGAGAACTCCCACTCCTACCGTGACCTGGCCTATGTCGCCGGCCGCAGCCCCACGTACGCCTCGCTGGCCGAGCCCCTGATGCAGCGGGCCGTGGACCTGTTCGCCAAGGACGACGAGCACCAGCGGTCGTACGCACTCAACCTGATCGGCATGGCCACCGTGCACCTGCTCCGGCGCGAGCCCGAGCGCAGTGCGGTGCTGGCCGAGGAGGCGATGCACATCGCCAAGAAGGTCCGCTCCGAGCGTGTGAACACTCGTATCCGAAAGACGGTCGACACGGCCGTACGCGATTTCGGCGATCTCGCCGAGGTCGTGGATCTCACCGAGAAGCTCGGCATCGAGCTTCCGGAGACGGCCGAAGCAGTCTGAATTCCTTGAGCCCCGGCCGCGGCCGGCCCTCCCGAACTGCCCGACTCGGCTCCCCCATGCCAGGTCATCGGAAGGCCGACCGCGGCCGGTTCCCTGCCCTACCGAAGGTTGCGCCACGATAACGATCCATCTGGCGAACATCCGGCAGTTCATCGACGCGTAACACGTAAGGCGCCTTCGTCACGGCGGCGAAACAACGAGGGGCTTCCAACGAAACCGCGCTGCGCCAATCTCTTGGCGCATAACCGGCCCACCCCTCAATCCGCTCAGGCTTCGCCCGCACGGGGCCGTACCAACGACGAGGAGACGCCGATGGCACCAGCCATCACGATGGCGGCAGACGTAGAGCTGTCGCCCGCCAACACGGGCTTCATGCTCATCTGTTCCGCCCTGGTGCTGCTCATGACCCCGGGTCTGGCCTTCTTCTACGGAGGCATGGTCCGCGTCAAGAGCACCCTGAACATGCTGATGATGAGCTTCATCAGCATGGGGATCATCACCATCCTGTGGGTGTTGTACGGCTTCTCCGTCGCCTTCGGCGCCGACAAGGGCAGCCTCGTCGGCTGGACGTCGGACTTCGTCGGCCTCAGCGGGATCGACAAGGGTGACCTCTGGCTCCCGTACAACATCCCGGTCCTGGCCTTCATGGTCTTCCAGCTGATGTTCGCGATCATCACGCCCGCCCTGATAAGCGGTGCGCTGGCCGACCGTGTGAAGTTCTCCGCCTGGGCGCTCTTCATCGCGCTGTGGGCCACGATCGTGTACTTCCCCGTCGCCCACTGGGTCTGGGGTACCGGCGGCTGGGCCTTCGACCTCGGCGTGATCGACTTCGCCGGTGGTACGGCGGTCCACATCAACGCCGGTGCCGCGGCACTCGGCGTGATCCTGGTCATCGGCAAGCGCGTCGGCTTCAAGAAGGACCCGATGCGCCCGCACAGCCTCCCGCTGGTCATGCTCGGCGCCGGTCTGCTGTGGTTCGGCTGGTTCGGCTTCAACGCCGGTTCGTGGCTCGGCAACGACGACGGCGTCGGCACGCTGATGTTCGTCAACACGCAGGTCGCCACCGCCGCCGCCATGCTGGCCTGGCTCATCTACGAGAAGATCCGCCACGGCGCGTTCACCACGCTGGGCGCCGCCTCCGGCGCGGTCGCCGGTCTGGTCGCCATCACCCCGTCCGGTGGTGCGGTCACCCCGATCGGCGCGATCGCGGTCGGCGCGATCGCCGGTGTCCTGTGCGCCATGGCCGTCGGCCTGAAGTACAAGTTCGGCTACGACGACTCGCTCGACGTCGTCGGTGTCCACCTCGTCGGCGGTGTCGTCGGCTCGGTCCTGATCGGCTTCTTCGCCAGCGGCAAGGGCCAGTCGGACGCGACCGGCGTCTTCTACGGCGACCACAGCTTCACCCAGCTGTGGAAGCAGCTCGCCGGTGTCGGCGGTGTCCTCGCCTACTCCCTGATCGCCTCCGCGATCCTCGCCTTCATCCTCGACAAGACCATCGGTATGCGGGTCACCGAGGACGAAGAGGTCGCCGGTATCGACCAGGCCGAGCACGCCGAGACCGCATACGACTTCAGCGGCGCCGGTGGCGGTGCCGCCAAGGCCACCGTCGCGGCCCCGGCCGCCGCGGGTGCGAGCAAGAAGGTGGACGCATGAAGCTCATCACCGCCGTCGTCAAGCCGCACCGGCTCGACGAGATCAAGGAAGCCCTCCAGGCCTTCGGAGTGCACGGCCTGACGGTCACCGAGGCGAGCGGTTACGGTCGTCAGCGGGGCCACACCGAGGTCTACCGCGGTGCCGAGTACACCGTCGACCTGGTCCCCAAGATCCGCATCGAGGTCCTCGCCGAGGACGACGACGCCGAGCAGCTGATCGACGTCATCGTCAAGGCCGCCCGCACCGGCAAGATCGGTGACGGCAAGGTCTGGTCCCTGCCGGTCGAGACGGCCGTACGGGTCCGGACCGGCGAGCGCGGACCCGACGCGCTCTGACAGAAGAAGAACAAGGAGCTGCTGGGTGTCGAGTACGGACGTGCGTAAAGAAGCAGAAGACTCGGGACCCAGCGGCTACGCGGCGGCCCGGCTGCGCCTCCTCACCGAGGGGGCGCAGTCCGGGCCGCCGCGCCGTTCGGCCCTCTCCGAACTGACGGACGACTGGCTGTCGGGGCTCTTCGACACGGGCGCCGACGGATTGCGCGGGGTCTCCCTGGTCGCGGTCGGCGGCTACGGCCGTGGCGAGCTGTCCCCGCGCAGCGACCTGGATCTGCTCCTGCTGCACGACGGCAGCGACTCCGGCGCGGTCGCGGCCCTGGCCGACCGTCTCTGGTACCCGGTCTGGGACCTGGGCCTCGCCCTCGACCACTCCGTACGGACACCCGCCGAGGCCCGCAAGACCGCCGGCGAGGACCTGAAGGTCCAGCTCGGTCTCCTGGACGCCCGCCACCTCGCCGGCGATCTGGGCCTGACCGCCGGACTGCGCACCGCCGTCCTCGCCGACTGGCGCAACCAGGCGCCCAAGCGCCTGCCCGAACTCCAGGAACTGTGCGCCGAGCGCGCCGAGCGCCAGGGCGAGCTCCAGTACCTGCTGGAGCCGGACCTCAAGGAAGCCCGCGGCGGACTGCGGGACGCCACCGCCCTGCGCGCCGTCGCCGCCTCCTGGCTGGCCGACGCCCCGCGCGAGGGCCTCGACGACGCCCGCCGCCGCCTCCTCGACGTACGCGACGCCCTGCACCTCACCACCGGGCGCGCGACCGACCGGCTCGCGCTCCAGGAGCAGGACCAGGTCGCCGCCGAACTCGGACTGCTCGACGCGGACACGCTGCTGCGGCAGGTGTACGAGGCGGCGCGGGTCATCTCGTACGCCAGTGATGTCACCTGGCGCGAGGTGGGGCGCGTGCTGCGTTCGCGGGCCGTGCGGCCCCGGCTGCGCGCCATGCTGGGCGGCGGCAAGCCGGTCGTGGACAGGTCGCCGCTGGCGGAGGGCGTGGTCGAGCAGGACGGCGAGGTGGTGCTCGCCCGCGCCGCGCGTCCCGAGCGCGACCCCGTCCTCCCGCTGCGCGCCGCCGCGGCCGCCGCGCAGGCGGGCCTGCCGCTGTCGCTGCACGCGGTGCGGCGCCTGGCGGCCAATGTGCGCCCCCTGCCCACGCCCTGGCCCGCCGAGGCACGCGAGCAGCTCGTCACGCTGCTCGGCTCCGGGTCCCCGACGATCGATGTCTGGGAAGCGCTGGAGGCGGAGGGCCTGATCACACGGTTGCTCCCGGACTGGGAGCGGGTGCGCTGCCGGCCGCAGCGCAACGCGGTGCACATCTGGACGGTCGACCGGCATCTCATCGAGACCGCGGTGCGGGCCTCGGAGTTCACCCGCCGCGTCCACCGTCCCGACCTGCTGCTCGTGGCCGCGCTGCTGCACGACATCGGCAAGGGCTGGCCCGGCGACCACTCCGTGGCCGGCGAGATCATCGCCCGCGACGTGGCGGCCCGGATCGGCTTCGACCGCGAGGACGTGGCGGTGCTCGCGTCCCTCGTACGGCATCACCTGCTGCTCGTGGACACGGCCACCCGGCGTGACCTGGAGGACCCGGCCACGGTCCGTTCGGTCGCCGACGCGGTCGGTTCGCAGGGCACCCTCGAACTGCTGCACGCCCTGACCGAGGCGGACGCCCTGGCCACCGGACCGGCCGCCTGGTCGTCCTGGCGGGGCTCGCTCGTCGCCGACCTGGTCAAGCGGGTCGCGGCCGTGCTCGCCGGGGACGACCCGGACGAGCCCGAGGCCGCCGCGCCCACCGCCGAACAGGAGCGGCTCGCCATCGAGGCGGTCGCCACGGGCAGCCCGGTGCTGTCGCTGCGCGCGCAGACGGAACCCCAGACGGGCGACGAGCCGTCCGGCGACCCCGAGCCGCTCGGCGTGGAGCTGCTGATCGCCGTACCCGATCAGCCGGGCGTGCTGCCCGCGGTGGCCGGCGTGCTCGCCATGCACCGCCTGACCGTCCGCACGGCCGAACTGCGCGCCCTGGACCTGCCGGACGGCGTCGACGGCTCGGTGCTGCTGCTGAACTGGCGGGTGGCGGCGGAGTACGGCTCCCTGCCGCAGGCCGCCCGGCTCCGGGCCGATCTGGTACGGGCCCTGGACGGCTCCCTGGACGTCGCGGGGCGCCTCGCCGAGCGCGACGCCGCGTACCCGCGCCGGCGCGGTGTGGTCGCGCCCGCGGCACGGGTGACGGTCCATCCGGCCGCGTCCCGGCTGGCCACGGTGATCGAGGTGCGCGCACAGGACGCTCCGGGGCTGCTGTTCCGGATCGGCCGGGCACTGGAGGACGCGAGCGTACGGATGCGCAGCGCGCATGTGTCCACGCTGGGCGCCAACGCGGTGGACGCCTTCTATGTGACGGGGCCCGAGGGGGCGCCGTTGCCCAGTGAGGAAGCGGCTTCCGTGGCGCGGAAACTGGAAGAGACCCTGCGAGGTTGAACGGGGATCCCGGCAGCGGGTGCCGCCGGGATACCCTGGAGGGCGATTCCCACAGCCACCGACCCCGAGGACCGCGAGCGCCGTGTTCGATACTCTCTCCGATCGCCTCTCAGCGACTTTCAAGAACCTGCGCGGCAAGGGACGGCTCTCCGAGGCGGACATCGACGCCACCGCGCGCGAGATCCGTATCGCCCTTCTCGAAGCGGACGTGGCTCTGCCGGTCGTCCGGACGTTCATCAAGAACGTCAAGGAGCGCGCGCTCGGTTCCGATGTCTCCAAGGCGCTGAACCCGGCGCAGCAGGTTCTGAAGATCGTCAACGAGGAACTCGTCACGATCCTGGGCGGCGAGACCCGGCGGCTGCGCTTCGCCAAGCAACCGCCCACCGTGATCATGCTCGCGGGTCTCCAGGGTGCCGGTAAGACCACCCTCGCGGGCAAGCTCGCCCACTGGCTGAAGGGGCAGGGCCACTCGCCCCTCCTGGTCGCGGCGGACCTCCAGCGCCCGAACGCCGTCAACCAGCTGAGCGTGGTCGCCGAACGCGCCGGTGCGGCCGTGTACGCGCCGGAGCCCGGCAATGGCGTCGGTGACCCGGTCAAGGTCGCCAGGGACTCGATCGAGTACGCGAAGACCAAGGTCCACGACGTCGTGATCGTGGACACCGCCGGCCGCCTCGGCATCGACCAGGAGATGATGCAGCAGGCGGCGGACATCAGGGACGCCGTCTCGCCCGACGAGATCCTCTTCGTCGTCGACGCGATGATCGGTCAGGACGCGGTCAACACCGCCGAGGCCTTCCGCGACGGCGTCGGCTTCGACGGCGTGGTGCTCTCCAAGCTCGACGGTGACGCCCGCGGTGGTGCGGCCCTGTCGATCCGGCAGATCACCGGCAAGCCGATCATGTTCGCGTCGAACGGCGAGAAGCTCGACGACTTCGACGCCTTCCACCCTGACCGGATGGCCTCCCGCATCCTCGACATGGGTGACCTGCTCACCCTGATCGAGCAGGCGGAGAAGACGTTCAGTCAGGAAGAGGCCGAGAAGATGGCCTCCAAGCTGGCGTCCAAGAAGGGCCAGGACTTCACCCTGGACGACTTCCTGGCCCAGATGGAACAGGTCAGGAAGATGGGCAGCATCTCCAAGCTGCTCGGCATGCTCCCCGGCATGGGCCAGATCAAGGACCAGATCAACAACCTCGACGAGCGCGACGTCGACCGCACGGCCGCCATCATCAAGTCGATGACCCCGGCCGAGCGCCAGGACGCGACGATCATCAACGGCTCGCGCCGCGCCCGTATCGCCAAGGGCTCCGGCGTCGAGGTCAGCGCCGTGAAGAACCTGGTCGAGCGGTTCTTCGAGGCCCGCAAGATGATGTCGCGCATGGCCCAGGGCGGCGGCATGCCGGGGATGCCCGGGATGCCGGGCATGGGCGGCGGTCCCGGCCGCGCCAAGAAGCAGCCGAAGCAGGCCAAGGGCAAGCAGCGCTCCGGTAACCCGATGAAGCGCAAGCAGCAGGAGGCCGAGGAGGCCGCCCGCCGCGCCGCGGGCGCCCAGGGCGGCAACGCCTTCGGTGTACCGGGCCAGCAGGCCCCGCAGGACTTCGAGCTGCCGGACGAGTTCAAGAAGTTCATGGGCTGACGCTTCGTTCCGTACGCCGCTGGGGGCGCTCTCCGTCGTGGAGGGCGCCCCCAGCGGCGTCAGCGCACATGCCTGTGGGGCTATCCTGTCGTAACGTCCGGATATGACCAACCCTGCGCCGTCGCGGAGATCCCCCGACCAGCCCTGGCGTACCGAGGGCACCCCGCAGGAGCCGCCGAAGCCGCCGCCCGGCGGGCGGAAGCCGCGCGGGGGCTGGTGGAGCCTGCTCCTCACCGCGCTGATCGTGTTCCTGGTCGCCAACCTCGTGCTGTCGTACTTCAACGACGGCGACGAGCCGACGATCTCGTACACGGAGTTCAGCAAGCAGGTCGACGACGGCAACGTCAGCAAGATCTACGCCAAGGGCGACGCGATCCAGGGCCAGCTCAAGAAGGAGCAGGACAACCCCGAGGGCGACGGCAAGTACACCAAGTTCAAGACCGAGCGGCCGACCTTCGCGGACGACCAGCTCTGGGAGGACCTGACCAAGCACGACGTCACCGTCACCGCGGAGCCGGTCGTCCAGCAGCGCAGCTTCCTGTCCAACCTGCTGATCTCGCTGGCCCCGATGCTGCTCCTGGTCGTGCTGTGGATCTTCATCGCACGGCGGATGAGCGCGGGGATGGGCGGCGCCGGCGGCATGCTCGGCCGCAAGGCCCCGCCCAAGCCGGTCGAGCTGGAGTCGGGGGAGAAGCGCACGACCTTCGAGGACGTGGCGGGCATCGACGAGGTCGAGGGCGAGCTCAACGACGTCGTCGACTTCCTCAAGAACCCGGACGCCTACCGGAAGATGGGCGCCAAGATGCCGCGCGGTGTGCTGCTCGCGGGTCCGCCCGGCACCGGCAAGACACTCCTCGCGCGGGCCGTCGCCGGTGAGGCGGGAGTGCCCTTCTTCTCGGCCTCCGCGTCCGAGTTCATCGAGATGATCGTCGGCGTCGGCGCCTCACGCGTGCGTGAACTGTTCGCCGAGGCGCGCAAGGTGGCGCCGTCGATCATCTTCATCGACGAGATCGACACCATCGGCCGGGCCCGCGGCGGCGGCTCGGGCATGGGCGGCCACGACGAGCGCGAACAGACCCTCAACCAGATCCTCACCGAGATGGACGGCTTCTCCGGCTCGGAGGGCGTCATCGTCATCGCGGCCACCAACCGGGCCGACGTCCTGGACCCGGCCCTGACCCGTCCCGGCCGCTTCGACCGGGTGGTCATGGTCTCGCCCCCGGACCGGGGCGGCCGTGAGGCCATCCTGGAGATCCACACCCGCGAGATCCCGCTCGCCGACGGTGTCGACCTGGCCCAGGTCGCCCGTACGACCCCGGGCATGACCGGCGCCGAACTCGCCAACCTGGCGAACGAGGCGGCGCTGCTGGCGGTGAAACGCAAGCAGGAGACGGTCACGCAGACCGACCTCTCGGAAGCGCTGGAGAAGGTCCAACTGGGCGCCGAACGCCCGCTGGTGATGCCCGAGGAGGAACGCCGCCGCACCGCCTACCACGAGAGCGGACACGCCCTCCTCGGCATGCTGCAACCGGGCGCCGACCCCGTTCGCAAGATCACCATCGTGCCGCGCGGGAGGGCCCTCGGCGTGACGCTGTCGACGCCGGACGCGGACCGGTACGCGTACACCGAGGAGTATCTGCGCGGCCGGATCATCGGCGCGCTCGGCGGCATGGCCGCGGAACACGTCGTCTACGACGCCATCACCACCGGCGCGGAGAACGACCTAGAACAGGTCACCAACATCGCGCGCGGCATGGTCGCCCGGTGGGGGATGAGCGAGCGCGTGGGCCGGCTGTCCGCGCTGCCCGGTGACGCCCAGCAGGCCTACGGGCTCTCGGCGGCCCCGCAGACCCTGGACGTGATCGAGCACGAGATGCGCCGGATCGTGGACGGCTGCTACGAGGAGGCCTGCCGTAAACTCCGCGACCACCGAGGCCAGTTGGACGCCCTCGCCCAGGCCCTGCTGGACAACGAGACGCTGGAGGAGGCGGACGTGTACCGGATCGCGGGGATCACCCGGCTGACCAAGGACGACGCCTAGGCCGGCCGCTGTGCCCGGTTCGGGCCGATCCCGCGCGGGAGTTCAGGGAACGCGCGCGATCAGGTACCGGAACACGTTCGGCATCCACACGGTCCCGTCCCGGTGCTGGTACGGGTGGAGGGCCTCCGCGACCTCCTTGTCGACCTGGGCCTGGTCCGTCGCGCAGATCGCCGCGTCGAAGAGGCCCGTCGACAGCAGGCCCCGCAGGGCGCTGTCCAGGTCGGCGTAGCCGAAGGGGCAGGCGACCCGCCCGGAACCGTCCGGCTTGAGACCCGCCCGCTGGGCCACCTCCTCCAGGTCGTCACGGAGGGCGGGGCGCCAACTGCCCGTGCTGCGCAGCGGATCCGCCAGCTTCGTGGCCACCCGCAGCACGGACGACGTGGCGCAGCGTTCCGGCGGACCCCAGCCGGCGAGCACCACGGGCGCCCCCCGCTCGACGAGCGGCGTCGCCGCGGCGAGCAGCCCGGCGAGCCCCTCCGAGTCGCCCGCGAGGCACCCGATGGGCTCGAAGGCGGTCACCAGGGTGTACGCGGGCGTCTCCGCGTCGGCCGCGTCCCGGGGGTGACCGTCGATGATCCGGGTGTCCGCACGCGTGCGCGTGGCCCAGGCCTCGGGCAGCAGCCGCTCCCGGGCCAGCGCCAGCCGTTCGGCGGACGAGGAGTCGACGCCGGTGACCGCGGCCCCTCTCGACGCCGCCATCAGAAGGGCGAGTCCGCTACCGCAGCCGAGGCCCAGCACGCGGGTGCCGGTGCCCACTTCGAGTCGCTCGTAGACGGCCTCGTAGAGCGGAACCAGCATCCGCTCCTGGATCTCGGACCAGTCACGCGCGCGTGCACACCGGTCCACACGGGACGCCTCTCCCGTATGAGTCAGGTGCTGCCGCACGAGCGTAGGTGTCATCGAAAGCGCCCCAATCCGCCGAGAGTTACCTCTGTGCCCGTTCCCTGGCCCCCGTGACGTGCGCTCGTACTCCCCCCGTATGCCAGATAACTCCGCACCCGAGCGCGCGTCCAGGGTCTGTGGGGCCCGGCTTGCGGGTTCGGTGTGCGCGTGGCGAGATTTCACATCCCGGCAACCTGGAGCCGTACGAACACGTCATGGCGAAGGCGCCCGTTCCCACGTTCGGGGCCGCCGACTTCGCGCGCCGGCACCGGGATCCGATCGCCGAGGCGGTTCTGGCCAAGGTCCGCGCGTGCGGCGATCAGTTCGAGGCGGTGGGCGTACGGGGGCATGCCGACGACCGGTGTGCCGGTACGGATCGAGGCCGGGTCCCGTGACCTGGAGAGGGGCACGGTGACACCGGCCCGGCGGGTCCCGGGTGGGAAGGAGCCGGTGGCCGTCGAGTCCCTCGTACGACTTCCCCCGGCGACCTTCGAAGAGGATCAGGCGCCGACGCGGTCCCGCGAGCACCGCGCGTCCCGGACGGCGGATGTGTCTCCCGGGCGGCCCTCGGTGAAGAAGGCGAGGCCAGGGCGGTCGAGCGCGCGGTGACCGTACGGTGTCTGGTCGCCGAGGGCGGGTCGGTTCCCGGCGGCGGCAAGGCGACCGGTAACGTCGCGGGCGTCGCGCACGCTTACTGAGGTAGCGCCTTCCGACGGGAGAGCGACCGAAACGCCTCTTGCGCATCCGCGGACCACAGTCGCCCCGGCGCGCGGACACCGTCTACGTGGCGGGTCGTATATCAGACTACGTACCGGCTTAGTGCGAGCTGTGAGGCTTATCCGCAGATCAGCGCACCCGCCCTCGTCAGGACGCATCAGCGGCAACTGACGGGTACGTGCAAATTATTTGGGATGGCCCGGAATCGGAACACTGGGGCACTCCGGCTCGTTGTCATTACGTGAGCACGACACAGACACCACCTGTTCTCGCCGCCGAGCTGGCACAGGCGTGGGCCGACATTCAGCGGTACCACCCCGAGCTGCCCGATCTCGCCGCGCCAGAGTCCCTGATCGGAGAGTCGTCGTCCGCGTGCGGACACGAGCTCTCCTTCGAGCGACTGCTCCACGAGGCAGTCCACGGGATCGCCGCCTCCCGCGGCGTCCGCGACACCTCCCGCGCCGGCCGTTACCACAACCGCAGATTCCTCGCGATCGCCGAGGAGCTGGGCCTGGACCACCCCGAGGAGCCGCACCCCAGCAGCGGTTTCTCGCTGGTCACGCTCAACCCCGAGGCCAAGCGCCGCTACCGCCCGACCATCGAGCGGCTCCAGCGCGCCCTGAAGGCCCACACGGCGGCCACCTCCGCCGACACGGCCCGCTCCTTCCGCGGCCCGGCCGCCCGGCACGGCTCGTCCGGTGGCGGCGTACGCGTCAAGGCGGTCTGCGACTGCGGTCGCAACGTGCGCGTCGTCCCGTCGGTCCTGGCGCAGGCGCCCATCGTCTGCGGCGGGTGCGGCAAGCCGTTCCGGATCCCCGAGGTCGTCGGGGCCGCGTAACCGCGGTCCGTGGAGGACCGGCATCTCGTGGGTGCCGGAACCACGCCTGGGGCACCCTGCGCCGCCGGGTGCCTCTCAGGCGTGCCCGCCACAGCCTCCCGTCCGACGCGACCCGCCGGGTATGGCACAATGGCTAGCTGTACTCGACAGCCGCACAGGAACCCTCTCGCCTCCGGCTGACGCGTCCATCGGGCACTCGGGTACCGCAACCCCACGCGGCAATCTCGCCGTGCCCAACCACGTCAAAACCAGGAGAACCCACTCCCGTGGCAGTCAAGATCAAGCTGAAGCGTCTGGGCAAGATCCGTTCGCCTCACTACCGCATCGTCATCGCCGACTCCCGCACGCGCCGTGACGGCCGTGCGATCGAGGAGATCGGTCTGTACCACCCGGTGCAGAACCCCTCGCGCATCGAGGTCGACTCGGACCGCGCGCAGTACTGGCTGGGTGTCGGCGCGCAGCCGACCGAGCCCGTCCTCGCCATCCTGAAGCTGACCGGCGACTGGCAGAAGTTCAAGGGCCTGCCCGCCCCGGCCCCGCTGCTCGTGGCCGCGCCGAAGGCTGCTCGCCCGGTGTTCGACGCCCTCGGTGGCGACGACGAGGGCAAGGGTGAGGCCATCACCCAGAAGAAGAAGGCTGAGAAGAAGGACGAGGCTGCCGCCGAGTCCGAGTCGACCGAGGCCTGAGCATGCTCGAGGAGGCTCTCGAGCACCTCGTGAAGGGCATCGTCGACAACCCTGACGATGTGCAGGTCGCCTCACGCGACCTGCGCCGCGGGCGTGTGCTGGAGGTCCGGGTCCACCCCGACGACCTCGGCAAGGTGATCGGTCGCAACGGCCGCACCGCACGCGCTCTGCGTACCGTCGTGGGCGCCATCGGCGGCCGTGGGGTCCGTGTCGACCTTGTCGACGTCGACCACGTCCGCTGACGCAAAACGCAGCTGACAGAGCACCGGCTCGGGCCGGGGAGGGCCACTGGGCCGTCCCCGGCCCGTAGTCGTACCTACAGGAGAACAAGCACAGTGCAGCTGGTAGTCGCTCGCATCGGCCGTGCCCACGGCATCAAGGGCGAGGTCACCGTGGAGGTCCGCACCGACGAGCCGGAGCTGAGGCTCGGGCCCGGCGCCGTACTGCTCACGGACCCCGCCTCCACCGGTCCCCTCACCATCGAGACCGGCCGCGTCCACAGCGGACGCCTCCTCCTGCGCTTCGAGGGCGTGAAGGACCGCAGTGGCGCGGAGGCCCTCCGGAACACCCTGCTGATCGCCGAGGTGGACCCGGAGGAGCTGCCCGAGGAGGAGGACGAGTACTACGACCACCAGCTGATGGACCTGGACGTGGTGACCAAGGACGGCGTGGAGGTCGGCCGGATCACCGAGATCTCGCATCTGCCGTCCCAGGACCTGTTCATCGTCGAGCGGCCCGACGGCAGCGAGGTGATGATCCCGTTCGTCGAGTCGATCGTCACCGAGATCGACCTGGAGGAGCAGCGGGCGGTCATCGACCCGCCGCCCGGGCTCATCGACGACCAGGCAGAGACCGCGTCTTCCAAGGAAGACAGCGCATGAGGCTCGACGTCGTCACGATCTTCCCCGAGTACCTCGAACCCCTGAACGTCTCCCTCGTCGGCAAGGCACGCGCGCGTGGACAGCTGGACGTCCACGTCCACGACCTGCGCGACTGGACGTACGACCGCCACAACACCGTCGACGACACCCCGTACGGCGGCGGCCCGGGCATGGTCATGAAGACCGACCCGTGGGGGGAGGCGCTGGACTCCGCGCTCGCGGACGGCTACGAGACGGGTTCCCACGCGCCCGCGCTCATCGTCCCCACGCCCAGCGGGCGCCCCTTCACCCAGGAACTCGCCGTGGAGCTCTCCGAGCGGCCCTGGCTGGTCTTCACGCCCGCCCGGTACGAGGGCATCGACCGCCGAGTCATCGACGAGTACGCGACCCGGATGCCCGTCTACGAGGTCTCCATCGGCGACTACGTCCTCGCCGGCGGCGAGGCGGCCGTCCTCGTCGTCACGGAGGCCGTGGCCCGGCTGCTGCCCGGTGTCCTGGGCAACGCCGAGTCCCACCGGGACGACTCCTTCGCGCCCGGTGCCATGGCGAACCTCCTGGAGGGCCCCGTCTACACCAAGCCGCCCCGGTGGCGCGACCGGGGCATCCCGGAGACGCTGCTCAGCGGACACCACGGCAGGATCGCCCGCTGGCGGCGCGACGAGGCGCTCAAGCGCACCACCGCCAACCGGCCCGATCTCATCGAGCGCTGCGACCCCAAGGCCTTCGACAAGAAGGACCGCGAGATGCTCTCCATCCTGGGCTGGGCGCCCGATCCGGCAGGGGAGCCGTACGGCCGATTTTGGCGTCGGGTCGACGGCGTGGAAGAATAGGTCGCTGTTGTGCGTCGTCCGGCGTGCGCCCCTGCCACAGGGGGACACGACGCCCGCTCCGGCACGGACAACACCCTCCGATACACCTAGCTCCCGCCTATGACCTGTGGCATGGGTGAAGAAAGCAGACGAAATGTCTCACCTGCTCGACTCTGTCGACAACGCGTCGCTGCGCAGCGACATCCCGGCCTTCCGCCCGGGTGACACCGTCAACGTCCACGTCCGCGTCATCGAGGGCAACCGCTCCCGTGTGCAGCAGTTCAAGGGCGTAGTCATCCGTCGCCAGGGCGCCGGTGTCCGCGAGACCTTCACGGTCCGCAAGGTCTCGTTCTCCGTCGGCGTCGAGCGCACCTTCCCGGTGCACACCCCGATCGTCGAGAAGATCGAGCTCGTCACCAAGGGTGACGTGCGCCGCGCCAAGCTGTACTACCTGCGCGAGCTGCGCGGCAAGGCCGCGAAGATCAAGGAGAAGCGCGAGCGCTGATCTCGCCTTCCGGGGTCCACAGAGGGGCCGGATAGCATCTGGCCCCGATGGACACCGAAGCACAGCAGACGGAGCGCGACCGCTCCTCCCGCCCTTCCGGATCCGAGGAGATCTCGGACACAGAGGGTCAGGAGGGACGGTCGCGTTTCGCGTTGGTGTCGCGGATCACCGGGTGGCTTCCCGGTGGCCGGATCAGCCTGACCTTGTTGGTCTGCCTGCTGTTTTTGCTGTTCCTCAACGCTTTCGTGGTGCAACCGTTCCAGATTCCCAGCGGATCCATGGAAAACGGATTGAGGATCGGGGACCGGGTTCTCGTAAATAAGTTGGCGTACCGTTTTGGTGCCGAGCCGCGGCGCGGAGATGTAGTGGTGTTCGACGGAACCGGGTACTTCGGGGATGCGGACTACATCAAGCGCGTGGTGGGTGTGGGGGGAGACCACGTGGTCTGCTGCGACAAGGAGGGGAGGATCGAGGTGAACGGCCGGTCGGTCGACGAGTCGTCGTTCCTGTACCCCGGTGACAGTCCGTCCTCGGTGGACTTCGACGTCGTCGTGCCCGACGGCACCCTCTTCGTCCTCGGCGACCACCGCGGCGAGTCCAGCGACTCCCGCGACCATCTGGGCTCGCCCGGCGGCGGTATGATCCCCGTGACCGGGGTGATCGGCCGCGCCGACTGGATCGTATGGCCGACCGCCCACTGGACCCGGCTGCACCGACCCGACGCCTACGCGCGCGTGCCCGCCGCGGCAGGTGCCGATGGGTAACCGCGGCAAACCGCGCGGTGTGCCCAGCGACGCCGCCGACAACCTTCTGCCCACCGGTGTCCGGCGCGCCGCCAGCCCCTCGGGCGGTCGCACGCGCGCGGAGCGACGCAAGCTCCAGCGCAAGGTCAAGCGGCGCCGCAGGCGCTCCGCGGCCAAGGAGATACCGCTCCTCGTCGGCGTCGCTGTGCTGATAGCCCTGGTGCTGAAGACCTTCCTCGTGCAGGCCTTCGTGATCCCGTCCGGCTCCATGGAGCAGACGATCCAGATCGGCGACCGGGTACTGGTCGACAAGTTCACCCCGTGGTTCGGCTCCAAGCCGCAGCGCGGGGACGTCGTGGTCTTCAAGGACCCGGGCGGCTGGCTCCAGGACGAGCAGACGACGACGAAGAAGGAAGACCCCGTCGTCATCAAGCAGATCAAGGAAGGGCTCACCTTCATCGGCCTGCTGCCGTCCGACAACGAGAAGGACCTCATCAAGCGGGTCGTCGGCGTCGGCGGTGACAAGGTCAAGTGTTGTGACACGGAAGGGCGGGTCACCGTCAACGGCGTCCCGCTCACCGAGGGGGACTACCTCTATCCCGGCAACGCCCCGTCCACGCAGGAGTTCGACATCACCGTGCCGCAGGGGCGGTTGTGGGTGATGGGCGACCACCGCGCCAACTCCGCGGACTCCCGCGCACATCAGAACACCGACTACGGCGGTACGGTCTCCGAGGACTCGGTGGTGGGACGGGCGCGGGTCATCGCCTGGCCCTTCGGTCACTGGAACAGCCTCGACGAGCCGAAAACATACTCATCCATTACCGACTCGGCCGCCGGGTCGACTGCGGCTCCCCAACTGTCGCATAGGGTTGCCTCCGACGATCCGAACGGAACGATCCAGCTCCCGAGCCCTGCGGAACTCCCGCTCGTTATGGGAGTGGTGGGCCTGCGCCGCGTATGGGGCAGGCGGCGGCACAGAGTAAGGAGTTGGCGTGGGGGATGTGGCGGTTGGTGCACGGTCCGGGCACGACGGCGAGGAGCACCGCGGACGCCCCGTGGACGCGGCCGACCCGGCCACGGACGACGTCGTGACCTCCGGGAGTGACTCCACGGCGGACGAGCGGACACAGCCCGGGGACGACGGGCCGGGCGACGCGGCCCCCAAGCAGAAGAACCAGCGCTCCTTCTGGAAGGAGCTGCCGATCCTGATCGGTATCGCGCTCGTCCTGGCGCTGCTGATCAAGACGTTCCTGGTGCAGGCGTTCTCGATCCCCTCGGACTCGATGCAGAACACCCTCCAGCAGGGTGACCGCGTCCTGGTCGACAAGCTCACCCCGTGGTTCGGCTCCGAGCCCGAGCGCGGCGAGGTCGTCGTCTTCCACGACCCCTCGACGTGGCTGGCGGGCGAGCCGACCGCCGACCCGAACGCGATCCAGACGTTCCTCAGCTGGATCGGCCTGATGCCGTCCGCCGAGGAGAAGGACCTCATCAAGCGCGTCATCGGCGTCGGCGGCGACACGGTCGAGTGCAAGGGCACCGGCCCGGTGAAGGTCAACGGCAAGGCGCTGAGCGAGTCGTCGTACGTCTACCCGGGCAACACCCCGTGCACGGTCGACGACATCGGCGGCCAGTTCAAGGTCAAGGTGCCCGAGGGCTACATCTGGGTCATGGGCGACCACCGCCAGAACTCGCGTGACTCGCGGTACAACCAGGACGACAAGTACCACGGCATGGTCCCGGTCGACGAGGTCGTCGGACGCGCCATCGTGAAGGCCTGGCCGATCAACCGCTGGGGCACGCTGCCGGTCCCGGACACCTTCGACCAGGATCTGAGCACTCAGTCCGCCGCCTCCACCGCCCTGTCGGTGGCCCCGCAGGGCCTCGTGCTCGCGGGTGCGGTGCCGGTGGTGCTGTGGCGTCGGCGCAGGATCGCGCCGGTCGAGACCCGCTGACCGGTTGACCTAGGGAAACCTTTACGGAGCGGTTGACCTTCGTCGCTGGTGAGGGGCTGACCGTGTCCGGTACCGCCGGGTAGGGTGCGGACCCATGGGTGGCGAGAGCACGACACGTACGGCCCCGCGCAGCGGCGGCACGAACACAGGCCCGGTGGGCAGCCGGACCGGACATCGACTGTCCGGGCTGGCCGTCGCGCTGGGCCTTGTGCTGTTCCTCGGCGGGTTCGCCTGGGGAGCGGTGGTATACCGGCCGTACACCGTGCCCACCAGCTCGATGGCGCCCACCATCGACGCCGGCGAACGGGTGCTGGCCCAGCGCGTCGACGGCGGTGAGATACGCCGGGGCGATGTCGTCGTCTTCACCGACAAGACCTGGGTGTCCAACGCCCCCGTGGTCAAGCGCGTGGTCGCGGTCGGCGGCGACACGGTCGCCTGCTGCACCGACGGCAAGCTGACCGTCAACGGCAAGCAGATCGACGAGCCCTATCTGCCCGCGGGCAGCGCGGCCGAGTGGAAGACCATCCCGTCCGTGACGGTCCCCGAGGGGCGGCTGTTCCTGCTGGGTGACGAACGGCAGGGCTCCCTGGACTCCAGCGCCCACCTGACGGACGCCGCCAGCGGCACGGTCGCGCGGTCCGCCGTGACGGGCCGCGTGGACGCCGTCGTATGGCCGATGGACGGCATGCTGAAGCAGCCGACCGGCTTCGAGAAGCTCGGTGCGCTCTCCTCGCCGGGCCCGCTGCGGACGATCACGATCCTGATCGTGGCCGGTGCGGCGCTCGTCCTCGGCGGCGGCGCCTACGGCCCGGTCGCCAAGCTGCTGGGCCGCGGCAGGTCCCGGACCCGGACGGAGCCCGTGGGTGCGCGCTGAGGCTTCGGCGGACACCTACGAGGGCGGATTGCGCAAGGTCGCCAGGGTGGTGCTCCTCGACCCGGACGACCGCATCCTCCTGCTGCACGGCCATGAGCCGGACGATCCGGCGAACGACTGGTGGTTCACCCCGGGCGGCGGCATCGAGGGCGACGAGACCCGTGAACAGGCCGCTCTGCGGGAACTCGTGGAGGAGACCGGCATCACCGAGGTGGAGCTCGGGCCGGTGCTGTGGCGACGGATGTGCTCCTTCCCGTTCGCGGGCCGCCGATGGGACCAGGACGAGTGGTACTACCTGGCGCGGACGGCCCATACGTCGGATGAGGTGCCCGGGGCCGTGGCGCTGACGGAGCTGGAGCGGCGCAGTGTCGCCGGAGCGCGCTGGTGGACGTGTCAGGAACTGACCCGGGCACATGAGACGGTGTATCCGACCAGACTCGCCGAGCTGCTCCGCAGGCTGCTCGACGAAGGTCCCCCGGCCGGGCCCGTGACCCTCGACCCCGAAATCGTCTAGGGGCTGACGGGACTGGCGCACAATGGTGGGACCGCACGGCTGAAGGGGAACATGCCATGAGCGCCGAGGACCTCGAGAAGTACGAGACCGAGATGGAGCTGAAGCTCTATCGGGAGTACCGCGATGTCGTCGGTCTGTTCAAGTACGTGATCGAGACCGAGCGGCGCTTCTATCTGACCAATGACTACGAGATGCAGGTGCACTCGGTTCAGGGTGAGGTGTTCTTCGAGGTGTCGATGGCGGATGCGTGGGTGTGGGACATGTATCGGCCGGCTCGGTTCGTGAAGCAGGTGCGGGTGCTCACGTTCAAGGACGTGAACATCGAGGAGCTCAACAAGAGTGATCTGGAGCTTCCGGGCAGCTGACGTTGCCTGACGTCGCCTGACGTTGCCCCGTGGGGGTGACGGAGTTTTCCACAATCGTCGGACGGCCCACCAAGATCAACTTGGTGGGCCGTCATGCGTGACGGTTGGCGCCGGAGGTGGTGCCGACATGAACACGCATCAGGCACGCAGTGCACTGGGAAGGTACGGCGAGACGCTGGCCGCGCGGCGGCTGGCCCAGGCCGGGATGACGGTCCTGGAGCGCAACTGGCGCTGTGGCAGGACGGGCGAGATCGACATCGTGGCGCGGGACGGGGACGTCCTGGTCGTCTGCGAGGTCAAGACACGGCGGACGGGTGCCTTCGAGCATCCGATGGCCGCCGTGACCCCTGAGAAGGCGGAGCGGCTGCGAGGTCTCGCCGCCTGCTGGATCCACGCCCACGGAGGAGCGCCGCCGGGCGGTGTCCGCATCGACCTGGTGGGCGTCGTCCTGCCGAGCCGCGGCGCACCCGTCGTCGAGCACGCGCGAGGGGTGGCCTGACATGGGGTTCGCTCGTACGTGCTCGGTGGCGCTGGTGGGCGTCGAGGGCGTCGTCGTGGAGGTCCAGGCGGATCTGGAGCCTGGGGTGGCGGCTTTCACGTTGGTGGGGTTGCCGGACAAGAGTCTTACGGAGAGCAAGGACCGGGTTCGGGCGGCGGTCGTGAACTCGGGCGTGGGGTGGCCGCAGAAGAAGCTGACGGTGGGGCTCAGCCCGGCGTCGGTGCCCAAGGCCGGCTCGGGCTTCGACCTCGCCATCGCGTGCGCGGTGCTCGGCGCCTCGGAGCGGATCGACCCGCGGGTGCTCGCCGACATCGTGATGATCGGAGAGCTGGGCCTCGACGGACGGGTGCGTCCGGTCCGGGGCATCCTGCCGGCGGTGCTGGCCGCCGCGGACGCGGGCTACGAGCAGGTCGTCGTGCCGGAGTGCGCCGCCGCCGAGGCCTCGCTGGTGCCCGGTGTCTCCGTGCTGGGTGTGCGCAGTCTGCGACAGCTCATCGCCATCCTCGCTGACGAGCCGGTCCCCGACGAGGAACCGGACGATCCGGGCCGCCCCGACCCGCTCATGGCGGGCCTGCGGGTGCCGGGCACCGGCGCGGCCACGGGGATGCACAGCCTGGGGGCCGCGCAGCAGGACCACGGCCATGACCTGGCCGATGTCGTGGGCCAGCTCTCGGCCCGCACGGCGGTGGAGGTCTCGGCGGCCGGCGGCCACCACCTGTTCCTGGAGGGGCCGCCCGGAGCGGGCAAGACGATGCTCGCGGAGCGGCTGCCCGCCGTCCTGCCCCGGCTGACCCGTCAGGAGTCGCTGGAGGTCACGGCGGTGCACTCGGTGGCCGGTCTGCTGCCGCCCGGCAAACCGATGATCGACGTCCCGCCGTACTGCGCCCCGCACCACTCGGCCACCATGCAGGCGCTCGTCGGAGGCGGTCCGAGCATCGCCCGGCCCGGTGCGGTGTCGCTGTCCCACCGGGGGGTCCTCTTCCTGGACGAGACCCCGGAGTTCAGCAGTCAGGCCCTCGACGCACTGCGGCAGCCCCTGGAGGCGGGCCATGTGGTGATCGCCCGCAGCGCGGGTGTCGTGCGGTTCCCGGCGAAGTTCCAGATGGTGCTCGCGGCCAACCCGTGCCCCTGTGGACGCTTCTCGCAGACCGACGACTTCTGTGAATGCCCGCCCGCGGCGATCCGCAGGTACCAGGCCCGGCTCTCCGGCCCGCTGCTCGACCGGGTCGACCTGCGGGTGGAGGTGGACCGAGTCACCCGGGCCCAGCTCACCGAGCGCGGCGCCCGGGGCGAGTCGACCGCGGTGGTGGCCGACCGGGTAAGGGCGGCCAGGGAGCGGGCGGCGGCACGCCTCGTCGGCACCCCGTGGCGGACCAACAGCGAAGTGCCGGGCCGAGAGCTGCGCAGCCGCTGGCACGCGGTACCCGGCGCCATGGACGAGGCCGAGCGCAATCTCGAACGCGGCGTCCTGACGGCCCGCGGCCTCGACCGTGTCCTGCGCGTCGCCTGGACCGTCGCCGACCTGCTCGGCCACGACCGCCCCGACGCGACCGACGTCGCCCTCGCGCTGCAACTGCGCACCGGGGTCCCCAGGGGCGTCCCGATGGCCATCGGAGCACTCACGTGAACGGAGGCCAGGACCCGGACCGCGAACTCCTCGCCCGCGTCCTCCTCACCCGTGTCGTCGAGCCCGGTGACGAGGTCGCCGGGCGGTGGGTGCGGGAGTGCGGGGTGGGTGAGGTGGCCCGGTGGTTGCGGGAAGGGCGGGAGGCCGGGCCGCCGGGGGGCCCTGGGCGCGGGGGAGGCGCTGTTCCGCCTCGGCTCCCTGCTCGGGCGGCGCGCCTGGAACATGGGTTCACTGATCGCGTTCCGCATCGTGCAGGGCCTGGGCGGCGGCGCCCTCCAGGGCACGGTCCAGACGCTGGCCGCCGACCTCTACCCCCTGAAGGAACGCCCGAAGATCCAG
>NZ_JABERD010000068.1 GCF_013044505.1 Streptomyces sp. S3(2020)
GTGCTCGCGAAACACCCGTCGCTCCGCGGTCAGCCCACCCCCTTGCGGATACCTCATATGACCGGCCTACTGCGAGAACCAACGCTTGTCAGCCCCTGCGACATCACGCCAACAAGGTCAGTAACCGTCACCCAGGCCGCACAGGCGGTCCAGCACTCGGCATACCCCAACGCCTACGCGCAGTGGGAGGACCTGGCGACCGCCCTGCAGACAGCGATCGCCGCCACGTTCCCCGACGCCGACCAGGACACCCGCGAGACGGACACCGCCTCCAGCACCACGTCCTGCGCGGCAACGGAGGACGGCTCGGGGTACGGCACCATCCCGGAAGGATCGGTACCGAGGGGCTACTCGATCCCGAAGGACGCCGATCCCACGGCACGCAAGGCAATCGCCTGGGCGATGGCGCAGCTCGGCACGATGTACCAGTGGGGCGGTACCTGCACCGCGCCGCACGGCCCCGACCCGATGGGCCGCTGCGACTGCTCCTCGCTGACCCAGCAGGCATACGCACACGCCGGCATCCCGCTCACCCGCACCACCTACACGCAGATCAACGAGGGCAAGGCCGTCTCCACCAAGGCACTTGAGCCCGGTGACCTGATCTTTTCCCGCGGCAGCGCCGCCCGCCCCGAACACGTCGGCATGTACATCGGCTCCGGACTCGCGATCGAGGCACCAAGGACTGGAAATCCCGTTCGCATCACGTCTCTTGCGGACTGGGACGTCCTCGCCGCCCGCCGGGTCATCTGCCCCTCGGCCGGAGTTCGGCAACCCCGGCCCACTACTCCTGGCCGGAATACCCCCTGGGCCTCGTCCGCCCTCCTCGGGGGGACCGCCCCCGCAGGACACGCCGTCCTGCTCCTCCCCTTCCCTGACAGTACGGAGCATCTCCTTGACAACCCGCCACCGCGCCCAGCGCGCCCTCGCGGCAACCTCTCTGGGCCTGGCCATCGTTGCCGGCGGCCTGGCCACCGCCTCCACGGCGCAGGCGTACGACACCGGTACCACCAAGATCTCGTGCAGCGCGGTCAAGGTCCGCACGTCACCCTCGACAACGGCCACCGCAGTCGGCGTCGCCTACCGCAACGACAAGATCACCTACGACCAGTGGGTCTACCGGAAGGCCACCAAGACCTGGTGGACCCGGGGCACCGTGACCCGTAAGTCCGACGGAAGGAAGCTGCGCGGCTACGTGATCTACAAGTGCGCCAATCCGTACGGCACCAACGGAGCGCCCACCCCGTCGATCCCGAAGTAGCCCATCCCGGCAGCCTGTTCGGAGTCTGAGCCACAGCGCCATCGGCAGCAGCATGGCCCGATCCGCGGCCTCGCCTCAACCTCGGCACGACGCCTGCCGTGTCCGATCCGCCCTCGCGGACGCCGACCGGGCCAGCTGGCTTCCGCCCCGCTCGTCGGCCCTCCGTCTCATGGCAATCGGCTCGTCCCTTCTCACCTTCTGTGATTCCCGCGCGCCGGGTTTCGGCGTGCCCAAGGAGCCTTGTTGCACCTGCTCTCAACCGTGCAGTACCTGGCCTACGACCCCGGCATCACGCCCTCCGGCGGCGGGCTGCCTGGCCTCGCCGTGCTGAAGAACGTCGTCAACTCGATCAACCTGTTCGCGATCGTCGCCGTCGTCGGCGCACTCGCCGTCTCCCTGGGCGTGTGGGCCTGGGGCCACCACACCGGCGGCCACCAGGCCGAGGCCAACGGCAAGAAGGGCGCTGTCGTCTCGGCCGGCGCCGCCCTCGGCCTCGGCGCCGCCAACGGGATCGTGGCGTTCTTTTCCGCCTTGGGGTCGCAAGTCCACTGATGCCGAAACGAATCCCCTCCCTGTCCGGCTACGGCCTCGCCTGGTCGACCCGCCAGCGCACCCTGGTCATCGCGGCCGGCCTCGCCGTCCTGCTGGCCCTCGCCGCCGCCGTCGCCCTGCTCACAGGCCGCACCACAGCCAGCGACAGCCAGACCGCCGAACCGTCTGCAGGATCACACAGCAGCACCACTTCTTCCGCCAGTGCGCCGGCATCGGCAGGGGCTGCCCCAGTCGCGAAGCCCCCGCAGCTGGCAGACCCGGTCGCCTTCGCCAAGGCTGCTGCCTCGATGCTGTGGTCGTACGACACCCGCACCACCAGCCGTGATCAGCAGATCGCCGGAATGCGGGCGTGGCTGACGACAGAGACGCAGTACGCCGACTGGTCCTCGATCAGCGCGCAGGTGCCGGATCCGGTGCTGTGGTCGCGGATGGCCGACCAGAACCAGTACGCCACGGCCACCATCACCGAGGGCCACTACCCCTCGGCGTTCAAGGAAGCACTGGCGGACGATCCGTCGGCGATCACGGAGGCGTACATCTACGCCGTCACCGTCACCGGCAAGCAGCAGATCGTCTGGAAGAAGGGCGGGGCAGGAGCCGAGGACCGCTCCCTCACCCTCGCCGTGCAGTGCCGCCCCAACGCGAACTGCTCGCTGGTCGCCATCGCCCCGAGCGTCGCGCCCTGACACCCCCTGAGCCCACCTGAGAAAGGAGGGGTGACTCCCCTTTGGGCTTTTGCGACCTCCCCCTCACCGGCACCTTGTGTGCCGTCGGCGACGCCGTCGATTTCGCCTCCGACCCCGGTACGGCCATCGGTAACTGGATGGCCAAGAGCGCGGGCGAACTCGCCGCAGCCGCCGCCGACCTGGCCGCAGAGGCGGTCGACACCACCACCAAGGTCGACCTCAACGCGACGTGGTTCCGTGAGAACTACGAGATGATCCTGCCAATCGGCCTGATATGCCTCGTCGCCACGTTCTGCGCCCAGCTCCTGCGCGCCGCGATCCGCCGCGACGGCCAGGCCCTGACGCAGGCATTCACCGGCACCGCCACCGGTGTCCTGTTCGCCTTCACCGCGATCGCCTTCACCACCGTCGCCATCGAGGTGGTCGACGCGCTCTCTGCCGGGCTGTTCAAGGCTGCCAACACGGACATCGCCACCGCGGTACGCCGCATCGTCAAGGTCTCCCAGATCCCGGGCCTGGAAGCACTGGGTTGGCTGGTCGCCGTCTTCGTCGGCGTCGGCGCCGCGATCGGCGCCATCTTCTACTGGTGCGTGATGGTGGCCCGCAAGGTCGGCATCCTCGTCATGGTCACGTTGGCCGTTTTCGCCGGTGCCGGCGGCGGCTGGGAGGTTGCCCGGCGCTGGCGCAGGGGCTGGATCGAGGCCACCGCCACCCTCGTCGTCTCCAAGTTGCTCATGACCGTGATCTTCGTCCTGGGGATCGCCGCGATGGGCAAGACCGAGGCCAAGGACGGCATCGCCGCCCTCGCCGACGTCATGGCCGGCATCGTCATCATGGCCTTGGTGCTGCTGTGCCCGTACGCGACCTTCAAGTTCGTGCACTGGGCCGCCTCCGAAGGTTCCGACGCGGAAACGTTGCACCGCTCCGGCGGAGCCGGCGCGCAGATGGCCCGCCAGCACGCCGAGCGCGCCGGACGCAAGGCCGCCGCTGCGGTCGCCACCACCGGATCCGGTGGTGGCGCGGCCGGAGCGAGCGCCGCTCCCCAGGGCCCAGAATCCGTTCCGGGCGGCTTCCCCGGCGACATCGCCGCCAACCCCACTCCGGGTACTGGCATGGAAGGCGGCAGCTCAAACGCTCCGTCGTCCGGGAACGAGGGGATCAAGAACGGTCTGGACAAGGCCGTCCAGCCCCCGCCGACCAGCTCCCGTGACGACACCACTGGTCAGATCGGCGGCGCACCCGGACAGGGCGGCAGTCCTGGTTCTCCCTCCGGCGGCAGCGGCTTCATGTCGCAGCCCGGCCCCGGAGCCTCGGCACCGCCACCTCAAGGCGCCCCGCCCGCGCCGGGCCCGGCCACAACCGCCAACGGAACGGGAACGCCACCGCCACCGCCCACGGGTCTGTGACCTTGCCCAACTCCGGGGCGGCGCGCGCCGTTGACTTCGTCGCCGTGTGCCGCCCCGGCCACCACCCTGCGCACCACCGGAACGGCCCTTGTCTGATCTCACCGTCACACCGCTCACCGTCAAATTCCCCCACCGCTCCCGGCGCGGCATCCTGCTCGGCCTCTCCCTGCCCCAACTCGTCCTCGTGTCCACTTCGCTGGCACTGCTCCTGGTCACGGTGATCTCCACGGGGCTGCTCGGCACCTTCGCCCTCGCCCCGCTGTGGGCCGCCGTCGCCGCCCTGGTCGTCATTCGACGGCACGGCCGCTCTCTGATCGACTGGGCGCCGATCGTGCTGCGCTTCGCCCAGCGGCGGCGCACCGGCCAGAGCCTGTGGCTGGCCCGGCCCGTCACCCGTCCCCGCCAGGACGGCATCCTGCACCTGCCCGGCACCACCGCCTCGCTGCGCGTCGTCACGCCCGGCGATTCCGCCAACGGTGCCGCTGCCGTCCACGACCCGCACGGCCAGACCCTGACCGCTGTCGCCCGCGTCTCCAGCAGAGCCTTCGCGCTCCTCGACCCGGCCACCCAGAACCACAACGTCAGCAGCTGGGGACGGGCCCTGGCGGGCATCGCCCGTTCCGGACACGTGGCTACGGTGCAGGTCCTGGAGCGCACCGTCCCCGACAGCGGCGACACCCTCGCACGGCACTGGAGCCAGCAGGGCCACCCCGAGACACCGGTGGCCGGGCAGGTCTACAGCGAACTGGTCGCTTCCGCCGGACCGGCCGCCGCCCCGCACGAGGCGTATCTGGCGATCTCCCTCGATCTGAAGGCGGCCAAGCGCCTCATCTCGCAGGCTGGCGGCGGCCTTCCCGGCGCGTTCACGGTGATGGAGCAGACCACCAGCTCGATCGCCCAGGCCGCCCGCAGCGCCGGACTGATGGTGACCGGCTGGCTCTCGGCGCGCGAGATCGCCGCCGTCATCCGCACCGCCTACGACCCCAAGGCGCTCTCCGCACTGCAGCAGTGGTCGGAGTCCGGGCGAGCCGAGGCCCACCCGGCCGCCGCCGGGCCCGTGGTTCAGGTCGAGGAGTACGACCGGCTCGCCACCGACACCGCCCGGCACACCACCTACTGGGTCGAGGACTGGCCGCGCACCGAAACCTCGGCAGGGTTCTTGCACGGACTCATGTTCACCGCCGGGGTCCGCCGCACCTTCTCCCTTATATACGTGCCGCAGGGGCTTGAGTCCGCGATGCGCGACGTGCAGCGCAAGAAGGCCGCGATCATCGCCGACGCCAACGAGCGGTCGCGACGCGGACAAGTCGAGTCCGAAGCCGACTCCGTGGAGTACGCGGACGTCAAGACCCGCGAACTCCAGCTGATCGCCGGGCACGCCGACGTCGCCCTGACCGGACTGCTCACCGTGAGCGCCGAGACCGACGCCCACCTCGACGCCGCCTGCGCCCAGATCGAGACCGCTGCCGTCACCGCCCAAGTCGACCTGCGGCGCCTGAACTTCCAGCAGCCCGACGCGTTCACACTCGGCGCCCTCCCCCTCGCCCGCACGGCCCTGTAACGCCCGCACCGGCCATCCGCCGACGTCCTGCCGCCGCGGCAGGAAGGAACCTTTCCCCCTTGACCTCTGCCCTCCCCGTCGAAGACGCGTACCCGTACCTGCGGGCCGCCAGTGCCGGCATCCGCCACCACGCGCGCGCCCTCGCCCCTCACCCACAGCACCCGGCCTCTCCCACCGACCGCGCGCACCTCGACGTGCTACACGCCCATATCACCGCCCTGCACCAGCTGCTCGACCAGCTCGCCGAAACCACCAGGCCCCCGCATCCCTCCGCCGGCCGACAGCTCGCCACGGCCCACACCCGGCTGTGGCAAGCCACCGCCGCCATCCACGACGCCTACCACCTCCTTCCTGTGGCGGACGAGACCGGCTCCGAATGCCACCCCGAGCGCCTCCCCGAGGGACCGCCCGTCCTGACCATCTGCCAACGCCACCTCGCCGCCGGCCACGCCGTACGCCGCAAGACCACACCGGCCGACCTCAACACCCCGGCACCCAGCCGCACCACTACCTGCGCCCAGTGACCCCCACCTGCGAAAGGCCCCGCATGCGCAGGCGCTCCACCTCCGTCGCCGTCACCGTCGCCACACTCATCGAACTGGACTGGTCCGGTGACGGCGCGGGCTACTGCAAGCCGCTCCAGTTCAGCGCCTCCCCACGCGTCTGACCTGCGCAGTGTGCCCTGAACTCCGTCACGTGAAAGCCACCCCGTCATGAGCCACAGGCCCGCGCGTCGCGCCCGCCGCGCCAGTGCCAGCCCGCTGTTCACCCCGCACGGCACCGACCGCGCCTCGCGCAAGGCCGCCCGCCGACAGCTCGCCGAAGCCGCCGCCAAGGCACGCACCGAAGCTGCCGCCCACACCGGCAGCTCCGGCGCAGCCGAGCACGAGATGCCGGCGCCGCTCTTCCCACCGGCCGGACGCCCCGGCCCCGCGTCCTCGCGCAACAACAAGATCAAGCTGCCTGCCCACCGCATGACCACCGCCACCGCTTCCGGGGCGTACCCGTTCCTCGCCGAGGGCGGCCTCGGCGCCGAGGGCATCTACATCGGCCGCGACGTCCACGCGGAGGCGTCCTTTTGCTTCGACCCGTTCGCGCTGTACGGCAAGATCGAGGGCTTCACCAACCCCAACGTCTTGTTGGCCGGGGTGATCGGGCAGGGCAAGTCGGCGCTCGCCAAGAGCTTCGCACTGCGGTCGATCGCCTTCGGCTACCGGGTCTACGTCCCGTGTGATCCGAAGGGCGAATGGACGCCCGTGGCACAGGCTCTCGGCGGCACGTCCATCGCCCTCGGCCCCGGGCTGCCCGGCAAACTCAACCCGCTGAACGCCGCGCCGCGCCCCAACAGCGTCTCCGAGACCGACTGGGCAGGCGAGATCCGCAAGCGCCGCCTGCTGCTCCTCGGCTCTCTGGCCCGCACCGTCCTCGGGCGGGACCTCATGCCGATGGAGCACACCGGCCTCGACGTCGCCCTGGACGCCGTCGTCGCCCGCGCCGCCGCGAACGGACGCACCCCGCTTCTCGGCGACATCGCCGCCACCCTCAACGACCCCGACGAACTCGACCGGGTCGGCGGGGTCATGTCCGGCCGCCTCGGCGACGCGTCCCGCGACCTGGCCCATGCCATGCGCCGCCTGGTGCACGGCGACTTGGCGGGCATGTTCGACGCGCCCAGCACCGTGGCCTTCGACCCCAACTCGCCCGTGCTGACCATCGACCTGTCACGTCTGGGCGGATCTGGCGACGACACCGCCCTCGTCCTCGCTATGACCTGCGCCTCCGCGTGGATGGAATCCGCACTGTCCGACCCGAACGGCGGCCGGCGCTGGATCGTCTACGACGAGGCATGGCGCCTGATGCGCCACCCCGGCCTGCTCGCGAGAATGCAGTCCCAGTGGAAGCTGAGCCGCGGCCTGGGCATCGCCAATCTGATGGTCATCCACCGGCTCAGCGATTTGCTCACCGCGGGGGACGCCGGATCTCGCGGCCGGGCGCTCGCCGAGGGCCTGCTCGCCGACTGCTCCACCCGCATCATCTACCGCCAGGAGACCGACCAACTGCACGCTGCCGCAGCTCTGCTGGGGCTCACATCCGTGGAAGCCGACGCGATCTCCCACCTCAACCGTGGTCGAGGGCTCTGGAAGGTCGCGAGACGCAGCTTCATCGTGCAGCACCTCCTTCACCCCCACGAGCTGGCGCTCTTCGACACCGACGCCCGCATGCACTGACCCCAGGATTTCCGACCGCCCCGGCTGCCTGCGATTCTTCAGCCCTCACCACCGGGAACCAATGCCCCCAGCCCGCACCGACTTGAACGCCTTCGCTACCCACCTGGCCTTGCGCCTGCCGGGTATCTGGAAAAGCGAGTACCACCACCACTCCGCCTACGAGGACCAGTTCGCCCTCACCGAACAGCTCTGGGACCACGGTCATGTCGACTGGGTCGCCAGCGAGTTCGTCCTCACCCACGACGCCGTCCTGCACAGGCCCGACGGCATGCGCCTCTACGTCACCGACCGGCCACTGCACCCGCACGAGTTCGTCGTCGCCCCGCTCGAGCCGGACGACACCCGCCTCAAGCCCCACCACTTCGTCGGCGTCGCCGAGCCGAACGGCATCGCCGTCCCGGACGATCCCGTACGCGCCTCCACCCGGATCACCCGCCGACTCCTCCCCCGCTACGAACACGCGCTGCAGGCCGTACGCAGAAACGCCGCCGAGCAGCCCGAGCCCCCGCACCGGCCCGCTCCGCCGCAAGTTGCCCAGGTGGTGACGCTGACCTGGTACGACAACGGAGCGCTCGGGGCGCCGTATACGAGCGTCCCGGAGCAGGCGCGAATGACGCTGTACGCGCACGGATTCCAATACCACCCGCACCAGGCGGCCTTCCTGCTGCCCGCTGCGTACGGCGAGGACGGTCGTGCTCTGCGGATTCGGGCGGTCGCCCACCGGCTCGCCGAGCAGGGCATCGGGGTGAACCTGCGCCACGCCGCACCGCCCACAAACGCCGTGCTGCCGCCCTCGCTGCCCACGGCCGCCCGAGGACATCACCGCTGACCGCGCCTTCGCCCGGATGACGGTCTGTGGCGGCGCCGGGGAGGTGCAGCGTGCGCTACCTCGGCACTCCCTCGGGGCCTGACATACGGGCCGCGATGAGCGCGGGACGCCTCGGTTGTATGACCACCCCGGCACAAGGCAGTCGCATCCCCGAAGGCGCCCTGTATGCCTGCGACAACTCCAAGTTCGGTAGCGACGGCAAGGGCCGCTACTGGCCCGGAACCGAGGCGTGATTCGCCTGGCTGTCGCGAACCATCGACAGGTACGGGCCGGATCGCTGTCTGTGGGCGCTCGCCCCGGACCAGCCGTTCGACGCCGCCGGCGCCCTCACCGAGTCGCTGTCGTGGCTGGCCCGCATCCGAGAGCTGGGCGTCCCCGCAGCCTTCGCAGCACAGGACGGTTGCGATCAACCCGGGCTGCTGCTCTGGGACAGCTTCGACGTCCTCTTCCTGGCCGGATTCGCCGAATGGAAACTCGGCCCGGTCGCCGAACGGCTGGCCCGCGAGGCAAAGGCCCGTGGCAAGGGCGTGCACATGGGTCAAGTCCCGGTCCCGTCTGAAGATCGCCGAGTGGTTCGGCTGCGACAGCGCCGACGGCACCTACCTCGTCTACGGGCCCGACAAGAACCTCCCCAAGCTCCTCAAAATGGCTCGACGAACTCGACGGCACGCCCTCCCTCTTCGGCGGCACGCACCCCTCCGGCGCCCACGACGCGCTATCGAGCACCTCACCCGCGCACAAAGCCCCCCGCCACCGCACACCACCGCATCAAGCGTCTGCCGCGAGAGCACAGATATCTCCGCCCGCAGGGACACCTGCTCCTGCCGTACCGACGGCCGGACATCCAGGCCCCCGAACCCGCTGACCGCGCCGTCCCCCGCCGCACACTTCCAGGAGCCCATCTGCCCTTCCCCTACGACCAGGTCAGTCAGCTGCACTCGCTGGCCGAGCGCATCCACAACGCGGCCGATGAATTGCCGCTCACCGACTCGGTGCACTCCGGCGTCGGCAACCTCGATGCCCTTGACGACTGCGTCCGCGACGTCGCCGGACTGATCACCCACCTCACCACCGCGGCAGCCTTCGCCGCGCGCACCGTACGACTCGGACGCGCCCCTGAGACCGATCTCACCCGCCGCACGGTCGCCCAACTCACGCTCACGGTCGGCGCCTTGGGGCACGCCCTGGCCGAACTCGGCGAAGCCGTCGCCCACGCCGGCGCCCTCCACCAGTTCGCCGCCGCGCCCCGCTCGACGCAGCGCGATACGGCGATCGAGTCCACCAGGGCCCTGCTGCACGCTCGGATTGACAGCACTCGCGGTCGGCTGAACAAGGCCGGCGGCGGGCTCCATCAGCAAGCCGATCGGCTCGCCGCTGCGCCGACACCCAACCGCAGCCCCAGCCCGACCAGCGCCATCCCTGTCACCCCGCCCAGCCCTGCCACCCCCCGCAGCCGCTGAACTTTTCCCGACCAAGACCCTGGAGCACGCCCATCCACACCGCCCGCCGCACCCTGCCCCTGCTCGTCTGCGCCGCGCTGCTCACCGGGGCCGCCACCGCCTGCAGCAGCGACAACGCCCCGTCCACGAAGAAGTCCGTCACCACACCTGCCGCGCCGAAGCCGGCGCCCGCCCTCAGTGACGCGCAGGCCCGCGCCGTCATCACCCACTACTCGAAGACCAACAACGAGGCCAACGCACAGCGCGACCGCGCCCTGCTCGACACCGTCGAAGACGGCCCGCTGTACGCAATGTCGGTATCCGACTACACCGAGACCGAGGGCCTGCCCAAGACCGACCGCAAGCCGTACAAGCCCTGGTCGTACGACACCTCCAGCGCCAAGCTGTACATCCCGCGCTTCACCGCCGGCCAGGAACGCTGGTTCGCCGCCGCCCTCTCTGGCGAGAAGGGCAAGAACCCGAGCCTCATCGCCGTCTTCGCCGAGCAGCCAAAGAACAAGCGGTGGGAGATGGTCTCCGTCGTCGACCTCGACAGCACGACGCTCCCGCACATAGCCCTCGACAAGCATGGCTACGCCACCGCGGTCGCCGCCACGGGCAACAAGCAGCTCGCGGCCGACTCCGACGTGCTGCGCAACGCGGTGATCGACAACTTCGCGACCGGCGGGACGAACACCGGCACCAAGGTCTTCGCCCCGACCACGTCCAGCAAGCAGCAGATCAAGGTCCACGACAAAACAACCCGCAAGTTCGGGAAGTTGGGCACCACCGTCTTCGCCGGGGGCACCAACCGTTTCAAGGACGCCTACGCGCTGAAGACCAGCGACGGCGGCGCACTGCTGCTGTTCGCCCACACCCACACCCAGACCGACGCCGTCGCACACTCCGGGCTGCAGATCAACCCCAGCAAGGACGACAACGCCTGGCTCCACGGCATCCCCCACACGTCGGTGACGTACACGTTCGTCTGCGCCGACGCCGCCACCGTCCCCGCGAAGGCCGCCCCGTCCCGCCTGATCGGCTACACATGCGCCCGCACCAACGCCTCCGGCCCGCCCGTCGTCTCCGCGCCGACGGACCGCGCGTAGCCGACATGAGAAGCTCCTTGTCCCTGCCACACCCCGACTTCGAGCTGTACGACAACGTTGGCCGCACCACCGGGCAAATCACCGCTCATCGGGACGACCGGCCAACCATCGACGACCTGCATCGCTAGGCCGCCTACGACGCGCGGGAGTTCAGCGCCTCGCTTCCCGACAATGACGATCTGTACTCCAATCCCCGGGCACCGCCGGCTCCTGAATGGAGACAGGTTCGCAGGCAGCTCGGCGTCGCCGTCCTGTCGGCCACGAGACATGGCTCGCCGAAAGCAAAGCATTCGCACGCCGGGTGCGCGCCGCAGTGCCGGGCGGCCCGGTAGTTCTGTCCACACCCAGCCCGCGGCTGCTCACCGCCCGCTCTGCGCCGCCGCCGACGTCCCGTACTGCCACGGCGCACCGCTGACCGCTCCCAGAAAGGATTCGCCTCTGTCTGACCACTTCCGCTTCGGCGCCCACCCCGACCACGGATTCGTGGCCGCCGCCACCGCGGGCATCCCCGCCCACCTCGCCAACTGGTTCCTCGTGCGCGAGCAGTTCGAGCCCGTGCCCGACACTTCGGGCCTGTACCGGCTTACCAACCCCGATCGGGACGGGGTCCGCCGCACCCGCCAGGCCGTGCACGATCTTCGACGCCACGGCTATGAAGTCCACGCCGACTACGGCCTCGACCCCGGCCGCAGCGCCTCTCCGCCCCAGCCAGCCGAGCGCAACGGGCTGGTGGAGCGCCGCAACCGCATCGCGCAGGCAGCGGCCACCCGCTCCCTACAGCAGCTCGGTGCCCCGCCCACCGCGCTCCCTGAGTTTCCGCTCCAGCCGGGCACCGTATCGGAGGGCGGCCAGACACAGGCAGCCGGGACGGGGCGAAGCCGGTGAGCGACGAGCCGATCCGCATCACCCGCGGCCAGGGCGGCGAAGTCGACGTCGAGGGCCCTGTCGACGGCTTCGCCGCCAGCATCCTCAAGCGGGCCGGGTTCAACACCTACCCCCAGTTGCGCGGCGTCTGGATCCGGCTGCCGTTCGACCTGGGCCGCCGCTGGGAGAACGAACACGCCACCTGGGCGGCCGAGATGCTCACCGCTGCCCGCTACAACGTCGACCTCGACCCCGGCCTGCAGCCCACCCAGCCCGCCGCGTCCGCATGGTCAGCACTGCGCCGAACGAAGGTCATGACAGCCCAGCCTCGTGCGGAAAGGCGAGCCAGGTAGCTGCGGGGCGGTGAGGCCCGCCCTGGAACATGTCGGCAGTCATTGCCCATCGTTCGTGGTCCAGCCACGCACCGTTGATGTGCTGGAGGCTCCGGAGCCGCCTCGTCTTCGCCCAACACCCCACCGCTTTCCCGCCACCACCGACAGGAGATCCGCCTTGCCTGAAGCACCAACAGAGCCGTTTATGACGATCCGGCACACCATCACCGGCGAGATCACCACCACCGGCTACAACGCCGCCGCCCGGCGGATCCTGCTCCAGGACGGCTTCGAAGAGACGCCAGGCTGCGCCTGCCGAGCAACGGCACCCGGTACGGAGCGGACGCACGGGCCTGCTCGGCGGCCAGCGAGCTGCTCGTCGCCAGCCATCGGGTGCACCTGGACCGAGCCCTCGGTCGGCCGGTGAGCGCTGCCGGTACGCCCCGGTTGGCCCGGTCGCCGATGTCGGCACAGTCCGTGATCCGCTCCGAGAGCAGCCCGCGTCTCCAGCACATCGCCAATCCCGCCCGCACCCGCACCTGTTGAAAGATCCTCGTTTTGACCACACCCGGAACGCCTACCAGTCCAGCGCGCACCAAGGGTGGCGAACTACGGGCCAAGGTGGCCCGACTGCTGGCCGACCGGCCGGCGGACACGCTCACCATCGGGGACATGGCCAGGCAGCTGGGCCACTCCCACGGCGCCGTCCGCAACGCCGCCCTCACCCTGGTGCGACGCGGCGAGGCCGACCAAGGCGGAAGGGGACAACCGGAGTTCCGCGCGAACGCGAAAACCGCCGCAGCCGCGCAGAGGGCTGTGATCAGCCCACCGGGCACCCACTCTCCCCGTGCCCAGGCGGCCACGGCCCGCACGACCCTTCCCGCCGCAACCACGCCCAGGCAGACCGGCCCGATCCGCCGCGCGGGGGGCCAGCTCTACCACCCCCGGGAGCTGGCCGATCTGCCCGACGTCGAGGCGTTGAATCGCTTGCGCGACGCCGACGTGCCGGTGCTGCTCTACGGCCCTCCGGGCACCGGCAAGACCAGTCTGGTCGAGGCGGCGTTCGAGGACCTGCTCACCGTCGCCGGCGACGGCGACACCACGGTCGGCGACTTGATCGGCGAGTACACACAGAACGACGCGGGAGCCTACGTCTTCCAGTACGGTCCGCTGGTCACCGCGATGACCGAGGGCCGCGCCCTGCTGATCGACGATGCCACCTTGATCTCACCGAAGGTCCTGGCGGCGCTGTATCCGGCGATGGACGGGCGCAGGCAGATCCAGGTCAAGGCCCACAAGGGCGAGACCATCAAGGCCGAGCCGGGCTTCTACGTGGTGGCGGGCCACAATCCCGGCGTCCACGGGGCGGTGTTGACGGAGGCGCTCGCGAGCCGGTTCAGCGTACAAATCCAGATCGGCACGGACTATGACCTCGCCCTGGCCTTGAGGATCGATGCCCGGGTGGTCCGGGTCGCCCGTCACCTCTCCCGCCAAGTCGAACTCGGCGAGCTGGGCTGGGCCCCCCAACTGCGGGAACTGCTCAGCTACCAGAAGACCGAGGCCGTCCTCGGCACCAAGGCCGCGCTCGCGAACCTCGTCGGCATCGCTCCTGTGGAGGATCGCGACGCCGTCGCCGCTGCCGTCATCAAGGCTGTCGGTGTCAAGGAGATCGCTCCCCTCACCCTCGGCAAGCAGCTTCCCGCCTCGACCGTCCGGCAGGCCCCGAGCAGCACCGGCTCCGCACACCGGGGCCGCTCGCGATGAGCGCCCACCACCACGTCCAGCCCCCCGCCACCACACCGGACGACGACGCCGACCTCGCGCGATGGGACGACGACGGCGCCCCGCCCGCGCACCCCCGTTCCTCCCCGCACTTGTGGCTGCGCGTGGGAGCCGAACTCGGCGATCGGCTGGTCGCCCTCTCCGGCCGCCAGGACCTCCTCGTCACCTGCCGCCCCGGCACGCGCAGCGGCGCACCGGCCGCGTTCTTCCCCGCGCTGGGCGAGGTCGAGTTCGACGCCGGCCTGTTCGCCCCGCTTAAGCCCCACGAGATCCATCCGCGGATCGTGGGCGACGAGGAGAGGTATCCCGCAGCCTGGGGAGTGTTCGTCCACGAGGCCGCGCACGCGGCCCACTCCGTCTGGACGGCGCCAGCCGGAGCGAACCCCCGTGTCGTCGAGGCCGCGCTCCTGCTGGAGGAGAGCCGTGTCGAAGGCGCACACCTGATCACGCGGCCCACGGACCGCACGTACCTGCGCACCAGCGCCCGAACCCTGGTCATGCCCGACATCGCCCACCCCACCCTCCAGGGCATCGAGCACACCGCCGCCGTGGCGGCCCTGGTCCTCGGCCGCCGTGACGTCGGCATCCTGGACGCCAGCGAAACCCGGGCCGTCGCCGATCTGTGCGAAAGGGTGCTGGGCGCAAACCTGCTGGCCACACTCACCGGCATCTGGACGGCAGCCCACCAGTGCGCCGACCACGACGCCACGACCATGCTCGTGCACGCTCAAGAGTGGTGCGACGCTCTGGACACCGCGGCCCCCGCCCTGCCCGTGCCGGAGAACCTCACCGATCTGCTGTCCGGCGCCGTGGGGGTTGTCTTGGACAGCACGGCAGCCACCGACGCCGCCGACCTCGCGGCACAGGCCGCAGCGGCGAACGCCATGGCCGCGCAGTCCAAAGCGCGGGCTCAGGACCGCGCCGAGCGAGCCGACCAGCGACGCAAAGCCGCCGCCACCGCCAAGTCGGTCTTCAACGCCCGTGGCACCACCGTCGCCCCCGACGGCACACCGGCGCCCTACGGCAACCCGGTCACCGGCACCCGTCGGCCCACTGCCGCCGAGCAGAGTGCCGCCGCGCGCCTGAGCCGCGCCCTGCGTGCCGCCGCCTACCGCGAGCGGACCGAGGAACGGACCACCAGCCCCACCCCGCCCGGCCGCCTCAACATGCGCGCGGCCCTCGCCCGCGATGCCCAGCGCGCGGCCGGGTCGGTCCCCACCGCGGAACCGTTCACCCACACCCGCCGCCGAAACACCCCCACCCCACCGCTGCGTGTGGGTATCGCTGTCGACGTCTCCGGCTCCATGCGTGCCGCCTGCGCGCCCGTCGCGTCCGCTGCCTGGATCGTGGCACGCGCAGCAGCCCTGACCGACCCCGACTCCCTTACCGCCACCATCGCCTACGACAGGCACCTGACCGCATTGACCCGACCCACCCACCGAGCACCAGAGCGCGTGACGACGTTCGCTGCCAACGGCGGCCACCACAACCTCGGCGACGCCATCGACGCACTCGACCACGGCCTCGAACTCAGCCGCCCAGGCGCCGGCCGCCTCCTCGTGATCGTCACCGACGCCCATTACGGCAGCGACGAAACCGCTCAAGCCGTCACCCGCGTCAAGCAGCTCACGACCGCCGACTGCGCCGTACTCCAACTCACGCTCACCGCGAAGTCCCGCCACTTGCCGGGGACCACCTTGCTGCACCTGCCCCAGCCCTCCAGCGCTCCCGCCGCCATCGCCACGGCAGCCACAGACGCCATCCGCAGGACACGCTGAGACAACACAGAAGACAGAAAGCAGGAACAACCACGTGGCAGTCCGCACCACCTGGAAGATTGCCCACAGCTGTGGACATCAAGTGACGCACAACCTGTCCAACCGTCCCGCCGACCGGCGAGCCGGATTCGCTCGCTGGCTCGAAGGACGCGACTGCACCGACTGCTGGAAGGCCGCGCGCGATTCCGACACGGAATCCAAGGAAGCCTGGCTCGCGGCCAAGCGCGCCGAGGAGCAGCAGGCAGCCCGCGAGTGGGCCGAGCAGTTCGACATGCCGCCGCTCGAAGGGCCCGAGCGGGCCCTGGACTGGGGCGAGCGCTCCCGTCACCAGCTCGTCACCGCCGCGTACAGCGCGCTGGTGAGCGAGGGCACCTGGGACGAGGCCGACTGGGCCGTCCTCGAAGACAAGATCCGCACCATCGCCCGCGCCGGCTGGTGGATCGACCAGAGGGACGTTGAGGGCTCTGACCTGCCTGAGCTTCTCGACGCCGCCGCCTCGGACGACATCGGGACGGAGAACCCGTTCCGGTAGGACGCCGAGCTGTATACCCGACGATCCCCGGTTACCGAAACCGGGGATCGTCCGGATCCTTGTTCCTCCCACCGCCTCCCCGCGTACCTCGTGGAAGGAACCCTGCTGTGCCCGCTTCCCGCCATCCGCATGCCCCCGGTGACATCGTCACCCCTGACCGGGACATCACCCACGCCCACTTCCGGCCCGGCGACCAGGTCGTCATCCTCAAGGGCGTCTCCGGCGGCGAACTGTGGGGCGACGCCTACAAGGTCGTCGCGCCCTCGTGGCACACCCCGACCGAGGAGGACGGCTGGCGCCTGTACGACCCGGCCGGCGGTGAGCGCACGTACATCACCGCGCACCCGCGCTACCTGGTCCACCTCTCCAGCCGGTGCCCGGACTGCCTCATCTATCAGCAGGCGCTGCGTACTTACCTGGTCCCGCGCCTTGCCGACGCTGACGAGGACGTCGACTGCGGCTGGTACTCCGTCACCCACCTCAACCAGGTGGTGCACGTCGCCGACGCCCGGGGCGGCCAGTGACCCACACACTCGGCTCGGAGCCCGCCGCGGCCCAACCGCCAGCCGGCTTGCCCGCTGGCCCATCCGAAAAAACAGCTTCTTGGCCCTTGCCGATCGTTTCCTGACCCTGGGGCGCGACGTGCACTCCGGAGAAGTCCTCGCCCGCGGCGGCGATCCCGAAGCCCACAGCATCCTCCAGCGCAGCGGCTTCGTCCCCGTCGTCCGCCTCCACGAGAACTATCACCGCCTGCCCGTCGGCCTCGACGAAGCCGAGGAGAAACGTCTCGCCACCCGCGCCGTCGCCCGGCTGCGCGCCGTCAAGTACGGCGTCGACGCCGACGACGCCTTCGACACCGAGACACGAGAGCCGAGCCCCACTACCTTCCGCTCGGCTCCTCAGTCGCACATCCGCCGAGCGGATCCGCGACGCCACCACCAGCGACGAGGTCGCCGACGGCCTGACAGAACTCACAGCCTCCCACGACGGGGTGTTCATCGCCCTCGGCGAGGTGCTCGCGGCCACCGCCGCCTTCTATCAAGACCTCGGCCAACCGCCGGACCCGCACATCGCGAAGCGGCTGCAGTACCTCGCAGAGCACCGGCTCGCCGTGCTGTGGTCAGACCTCGCGCACATGCGCAACGACCTCGCCGACCGGCACCAGGACCATCCCCAGCGCCGCGCGTGCACAGCCGAGGTCGGACCAGACGAACGCGAAGCCTCCGCCGCCTGCGCCTGCCCGCCGCCTCCGCCGCGCCTGACCACCAGCCCCGTCGCCGCACCCGCCGCACCTACACCGGCACCCCCGCGGCGCTGATCCGCACCCTTCCCCTCCGAGGAGCCCATGCACGACCCCACCCCCGACACCAGCCTCGGCTCGTTCGCTACGGTCCTCGCCAGCGAACTGCCAGGCGCCTGGACCAGCGCGTACCACCCAGACCATGGCGGCCTTAACGTCCACCACGTCCTCACCGACACGGTCTGGGACATGAACGAGGTCGCCGAAGCACTGGCCAAGCACCCCGTGGATCACTGCGCCGTGCTGCAGCGGCACGACGGAACACGCCTGTTCGTCACGGAACAGCCCGGCCACGCCGAGGGATATCTCATCGCCGCGCTGGCCCCCGACGACGTACCGGCTGAGGCATTCCGTGGCGTACGCGAGCCCGACGGAATCGCAGTCGACGCCGACCCGTTCATCGCGGCCGAGAACATCACCTTCGACCTCCTTCCCCGCTACTACGTCGCCGCTCACCAGGTCTTCAAGAACGCTGAGCACCTCACGCGGGAATCGTCCGCTCCAGAACTCCTGGTCATGACCTGGTCGGATGGTGCACTCGTGGTCGACAAGCCCGACCGCGCCGACATCACCCGGGTACTGACTGACCACGGCTTCGTTCTCGACACGGCGCAAGACGTGTTTGTCCTGCCGGGCGACGACACCGCCCGCCAGGCTGCCTCCGTACGAGCCACCGGCGAACGGCTGTCCGCGCTGGGCATCGACACCGTGCTGCGTCATCCGCAGACGCGCCCCGCCCTGGACACCGCCCCCGTCACGCGGCCCGCCACCTCGTCCGCGCCGTCTGCACGACGGCGATAGCCCCGGGACCCGCGCAGGAGTTGCCGCACGTGGAAAACCGTGCTGACAACGCAGGCACCGACGTCATGATCTACCGCGACCCCCTCACCGACACCGTGCACGCCGACACCCCAACCGGCGCACCCGAGCAGCTGCTCGCTCTCCTCGACAGCCTCGGCTTCGAGCGCCGGGCCCTACCGGCCCCCGGGCCCGTCTGCGTCTGGCACGAAGCACCCGCCCACCTAGACGAGGACGCGAAGAAGCAGCTCGCCAGCTCTGCGGTGCCCTGGCTGCACAAGGCCGGATATGTGGTCCACATCGGTGGTGAAGTCTGGAACGCTGCCGCCTACACCGACGCCGCAACAGCCATGCACGACCACGGCGCCCCAGCCCCGCCAGTCGCTGTCGCCGCGGTGCCCGTAACGGGTCGTCCGCCACGGGCGCACCGCCGGTGAGCCTCGCCGATGACTACGACGTCGACGTCACCTTCTAACACCGCGACGGAACGATCTACGGCGGGACCCGCGCCAGCGCCCCCGAACACCTCGTGGCGCTGCTCGACGGCCTCGACCGGCACCGGTCAACGTCTGGCATCAGATCCCGGACGAGATGGACGAGATCGCCATGCAGACCATGGCCGACCGGGTCGTGCCCCTGCTGGCCCGGGCCGGATACCGGGTCCACATCGACGCGGGCCTCTTCGGCGGCTCCGCCTATCGCGCAGCTCTCGCCGAACAAGCAGCGCACCAACCACAACCGTCACCCACGCCACCCGACGCGCAAGCACGCCGTACGCGCTGACCGCCCATTCCCCGCCGGCCCCGGCCCACCGGGGTCGGCCCCATCCTCCCCAGGAGCCCGCCGTCACTCAGGCACCCGACCGCACGCCCCCGCCCATCACGGCCAGCCGCAAACCTCGCCTGGTCACCGCCCTGTTCCGCCGCTACCTGCGCGCCGTCACCGTCGGCAGCCGGGAACGCACCAACCCGCTGGCCAGCGGGCGCCCCGAGGCGGCCCTCGACGAAGCCCGCCGCCGCGACGCATTCCTCCTCGTCGACACCTACCGCATCCGCCACCACGACTAGCACCTCGACCCGGCCTGTTCAGGAGGCCCATGACCGACTCGAACCACCTTTCCGTACAGCTCGCTGACGCCATCGCCGTTCAGTTCGGACAGCTCCGCCGACACCTCGCGCTGGCCCCGCCGCACGAGGCCGCTCATATCCTCGCCCGCGTCCTGGACTACGACACCGGGCTCCTCAGCGAGGTCACCGAACTCGTCGCCATCGGCTCGCGTTTCGCGAAGGACCACTCCGAGCGCGGACTCCTGCCGCCCGACGTCGCGCTCGCGCTGGGCCGCGCCGCCCACGAACTCAACAGCGTGGGCGTCGACCTCAACGAGCACACCGGCACCATCGAGCGGCTCGCCGCGCCCACGCCTCCGTCCAGCAGACCGGCCGCGGTGCCGGTCGCCTCGGCGATGGTCATCCGGCGGCACCGATGAAGAGCAAGCAGTGGTCCGGCTGGGGCCCCGCCGGTCAACAGGCCCAGCAGCACTACCTCGTCGAGCCCCGCCACCTCGCTGGCGGCGGAGACCTGCGCTTCGTCACCGAGTACCTGCGCGCCTCGGGTTGGAAGGACAAGTCCAAGACCGGCGGCCCCGTCGTGTTCGACAGTCCCGACAAGTCCATGCGCATCGGGTACGACCCGTACACCCAGCCCGGCGGTTGGACGATCAGCGGGAAGCCGACGAGGACGGAGCAGGCGTGGCATGCCACGCTTGGACGGCAGGTCCCCGTCGAGATCGTGGCCGGCGTGACCGACGCGCTGACTCGGCCGCGTTCCGCCCACGCCCCCAACGTGTGGGCGCCACTTGAGGCACAGGGCTGGGAAACCGAGCGCGGACAGCACTTCACCGCCCGCAGTCCAGACGGCGATGCCGTCATCCGCTTCCACCAGTCCGCCTCCGGACCGGCGCACTGGTGGGCCGGCGCCCGCAACGAACACGGCACGGTATGGCAGGCGACGTTCACGCCGAGCACGCCGATGCACCTGGTACAGGCGTTCAGCACCGCGCTCGCCGACCCGCAGCCGGTGATGCGGCCCCTCGGCCACGTCCCGCCCTCTCAGCGAATCCGCACCACCTCGGTGTCGGTGCTGCCCTCGCAGCTCGGCGCATGGCAGCAGGCCCGGATCACCGCAGCCCGCGCCGCCACCTGGGCCAGCAACGCTTTCGCCAGCAACAAGGCGCGTACTCAAGGTCCCGGGGCCCGACCGTACGTCAAGGGCGGGCGGATGCAGTGAGCCACGAGCTCTTCTACTCCCGGGTCAACGGGCCCACCCTGCACCGTGTCAACGCCGCCAGCTGGCTGGACGAGGTGGCGCCGCGTCACCTGGCCAGCGGGGCGACGCCCGGCACGTGACCGAGCATCTGCTCGCGTCCGACTGGAGCAACCACTCGGTCCCGGGCTATCGGGATGTCCTGCTGGAGAGCCCCGACCGTCCGCTGCACCTGACGCTGGAACCCGAGGAGGACGAGTTCAGGCCGGTCGTCCTGGCGCGTTCGCCCGCCGCTGACCGTCTCACGTCAGCCCACAGCCCAATCGAAAGTGCATCACCTTGACGCAGTCCCCCGACCTCACGCCCGGTGGCTTTGAGGCCCTCACCGTCGAACTCCTGCGCCTCGGCCGGCAGATCGACAACTCCGAACGCCCCGAGGATCTCGCCAACATCCTCACTCCGATCGTCGACCGAAGTCACGGTGCACTCCACCTCATCGCCCAGATCTTCGACGTGATCGCAACCACCTGTGCTGACTTCGCTGTCCAAGACTCCTACGCCAACGATCTGCAGGACCTCTGCTGCGACGCGTACAGCAACCTGACCGACCTCAGAGATCGCTTCAACGGACTCGACGAACAGTTCCGCACCTTCTCCCCGGACGTCACACGCGTACCCCGGGGCCAGCGCCCAGTCCGGCCGTGGTGAGCGTGCCCCCGTCACTTCCATCCAAAGGACATTGATGCCTAACCCCTCCGCCCCCAGTGCCGACGACGTCGCGCAGGCGACCGCCACGCTGGCCCATGTCCAGAACTACCTGCACACCGATCCGTCGGTAACCGACGTGCTGCCGCTGCTCGCCGCCCTCCTCGACGAGGACACCGGCGTGCCCATCCTGCTCGGCGACATCATTCGTAATGCCGCACACCTCGTAGCCCAGGAGGCGAAGGACGACAGCGACGAGATCCGTCTGATCGTTGGCGAGCTCCGGGAAGCCGCCCAGGAGGCCACCGACTGGCACGTTCTGCACTGGGACGTGCAGCGTCTGAGCGGCCACGCGTTCGGGCCTGCCAGTCCGCCGGCGTCGTGACGCGCCCGTACATCGTCAGCAAGGCCAACGAGCCCTGGTCAACGATCTGGTTCGACACCACGCCTCGCCACCTGGCCGGTCCCGGTGACCCGCGCCACGTCACCCAGGCATTGCGGGCCGGCGGGTGGAGGAGCTTCGGCGACGCCGACCTTCCCCACGTCGTTCTTGCCAGTCCCGACTACCGGCACACGCTCGTCCTGGAGCCGACCCCGGACACAAGCAGCGCCTGGTGGCGAATCTCGTCGCAGCGCTGGTACGCCTCCTTCGGCGGCAACACACCCGCCGAGATCCTCGCCGGATTCACCGACGCGCTCCTGCGGACCGCGCCCGAGGCCGAACCGGACCTCTGGCCGACACTGCAAGCAGCAGGCTGGACGTACGAGCGCGGCGAACGAGGCAACGAGTACGCCCGCCATCCGGACGGCATCACCATCATGGAACGGTCGGCAACGCTCACCAGCGACTACTTCAGATGGAGGGCCGAGGTAGCCCTGCCCACCGGCCTCGGCGGCCATCACGTGCTGTGGCACGCGTACTTCGACGACCGCACCCCGCGCCACCTGCTCGCCGGATTCGCCACCGCCCTCGTCGACCCCGCGCCCGTCGCGCGTGGCCACTACGACGTCCCGCACTACTACCTCGTCGCGCAAGTGGAACGCGGCGCCCAGGGCGAGCAGCTCGCCGCCGCCCACGAAGCCCGGCTGAAGGCCAGCCGGGCTGCCGCCCGCAAGGCCCGCCGCAGCGCCGCTCCCACCGCCCAGCCGTCGGCAGGCCCCGCAGCCGAGGCGGCCACGCCCGCTGCCCGCAGCCGCTGACCGTGCGGAGCGGCTCCGGCCGCTCCGCACCCTGCCCGCCCTCATAACTGCCCGCCCAAAGGCCCTCTTTGACCATTTCACTCGAACCGGCCGGCCCGGCCCACCGGCTCTATCTGAGTCAGCTCGCCCTCTACCTGCGGCACAGCCGACAGATCCTCGCCGCCTGGGACCTCTACTCCGACCGGCACTCCGACCCCGAGACGTTCCAGCCCCACGACGAGGACGCCTACGGCCGTCGCCAGCAGAAGCGAGACGCCGACACCCTGTCCGCGTTCGGCCGGGTGTACTACCACGCGGACGAACTCGTGCACGTCGCCGAACGGCAGCTCGCCGGGCTGTCGCCCTCCGCCCGGACCCGGCGCTACGCCTGGCAGGTCCGAGAACTGCGGGATGCCACACAGCGCCTGTACGCGGTCCACGACGACTGGCGCGCGGCACGCGCCGCCCTGCCCGAGAGCGCACGACCCGGTACGAAGGCGTACGAGGAACCGCTCGCCGAGAGCTACGCGGAAGCCTGGTCCTACCTCGACCAGTGGACCATTCACGGCCAGGCCCTCTTCGCCGTCAACGCACTCGCGCAGCGGCAGTCGACCGCATCCGCGCCGGCCCTGCCCGCGACGGCGCCCGTGCGCAAGGCCACCGCCACACCGTCCAGGGTCCGGCGGTCACGGGCGTGAGCGAGACCGTCGAGCAGGCGTTCATCACCCCGCGCTACCTCGCGGGCATCGGAAATCCCGGCTGGATCACCCAGCCGCTGCACCGGGTCACCGGCTGGAGCTACGGACATGACCCGCTGATACCTCGCGTCCTGCTCACCAGCCCGGACCAGCTCACACAACTGCGTCTGGCCCCTGGAGATCCGGATGATCCCGACTGGTGGACCATCCGGCAGGCGCGTACCACGGATCAGCCAGCCTGGGCGGCCACCTTCCAAAGCCGCACCCCCGTCGAGATCATCGCCGCCTTCACCGACGCGCTGACCGACCCGTCCGGGCCGCCCACGGCTCCGCCCGACCCCTTCACGGCGTTGCAGGACGCGGCATGGGAAGCACCCCAGCACTTCGGCGGGCTTGCGGCACCCGACGGCATCGCGCGCGTCGAGCGGGTGGGAACTCCTGGCAGCGACCTGTGGATGATCGAGACCACTCCGTTCGTCGTGGAGCCAACGATCTGGCGAGCCGTGTTCACCGGCACCACGCCAACACACCTGATCGCCGCCGTGACGCAGGCGCTCGCCGACCCCGCGCCCATCAGGCGCGACCCTCGCCGGATCCCGGGTGGGCCCGCGACCGCATCACCGTGGACACCCGGCACGTCCCCGCGACGGACGTCGCCTTCGCTCTGGAGCGACGCATCAGTGCCCTCGCCGAGCGGCACCGCAGCGTGAGCGGCGTTGCCCCCGCGCCGCCCGGACCGGCGCGAGGCCGCACGCGCTGACCGGTCCTTCGCGCGTCCGGCCCCCTTTTCTCCCTCGTCCCTGGAACAGCCCTTGCCCCAGCCCAACTCCACGTCCACCGACGGCTACGACATAGCTTTCAAGGTCCTCCTCGGCGCCATCGCCGTCGCCGTGCCCCTGTCCAACCTCGCCTGGCTGGGCGGCAATCTCACCGCCTGGACCACCGACACCGCCCCGGCCCCCTACCAGCCGGTTCAGGCCCTCTTGCACCCCGACCAGCTGTGGCCCGGCCTGAGCGAAACGTCTCTTCTGATCAGCACGCGGATCCTGCCCGGCGCCGTTCTCGTCGCGCTCGGCATCACCGCCACGGTGCTCTACAAGAGCTACCGAGGCGGCGGCAGCGGGCGCAAGAAGCGCGTCGCCGGCATGGCCAAGCAGCGGGATATCGAGCCGCTGATGGCGAAGGCCATCACTGACAAGGCGCGCTCGCTGCGCCCAAGCCTCAAAGACGCCAAGCACATCGCCGCAGCCGACACCGGCATCCTCCTCGGCAATCTCCAGGGCACGAAGCACGAGGTGCGCATGGGATACGAGGACGTCGCCGTCGCGATCATGGCACCCCGATCCGGCAAGACGACCAGCCTGGCGATCCCCTCGATCCTCAACGCACCCGGCCCTGTCCTGCTCACCTCCAACAAGGCCGCGGGCGACGCCTACACCGCAACCCTTGATGCGCGCGCCGCCGTCGGCCGGACCTGGTCGATGGACCCGCAGCAGATCGCCCACGCCGAACGAGCCATGTGGTGGAACCCCTTGGCCGACGCCAAGTCCCTCGACGGCGCAGGCAGGTTGGCTGGGCACTTCCTCGCCGCGAGCGTGGCGGCGTCGCAGCAGGGCGACTTCTGGTCCAAGGCAGGCAGCAACATCCTGAGCCAACTGTTCCTGGCCGCCGCGGTCGACGAGCGGCCGATCACCGACGTGATGGCCTGGCTCGCCTTCCCCGCCGACCGCACCCCACTCGACATCCTGCGCGACCACAAGTTCGCCGCGGTCGCCGCCCAGCTCAAGGGCACCGTGGAAGGCCCACCCGAAACAAGGGACGGCATCTACGAGACGGCGCGCCAGTACGCCGCCGCCCTGCTCAACTCGGAGATCGCCGCCTGGGTGACCCCCCAGAAGGACGTGCCCGAGTTCCGGCCGTCCGCGTTCGCCACCTCGACGGACACGCTCTACCTACTGTCGAAGGACGGCGGAGGCGGAGCCTCGGCCCTCATCGCCGCGTGCGCGGACGGCGTGATGCGCGCCGCAACCGCCCAGGCCGAGCGGGCAGGCGGGCGCCTGGACCCACCGATGCTCGCGATCCTGGACGAGGCCGCCAACGTCTGCAAGATCAGCGACCTTCCCGACCTGTACTCCCACCTGGGCTCGCGCGGCATCATCCCGATCACCATCCTGCAGAGCTATAGGCAGGGTCAGAAAGTGTGGGGCGACGCTGGCATGGACGCCATGTGGTCCGCCTCCACCATCAAGGTCATCGGCTCGGGTATCGACGACCCCGACTTCGCCGACAAGCTCTCCCGTCTGATCGGCGATCACGACGTCGAGACGACCTCCACCTCGACCTCGGAGTCCGGCAAGTCCACCTCTGTGTCGATGCGACAGGAACGCATCCTGGCCGCCGACGCCATCCGCGCGCTGCCCAAGGGCACCGCGCTCGCGTTCGCCACCGGCATGCGGGCAGCCATGCTCGATCTTCGCCCCTGGTATCTCGAGCCCGGCGCCGCCGAACTGTCCGCCGCCTCCGCCCGCGCCTCCAAGGGCATCACCGCCCGCGCGATCGCGAAGGCCACCCCGAAGCAGAGCGACTTCGGCCCTGCCGCCTGAGCACTCCCGAGGCCGACAGCCGTACCCCACCCGACGGGAGACAAATCCCATCTACCCCTGCCCGACTGCGCAGCGTCGCTCATGACCGAGCCACCCGCCGAATCCCTGCTCTTTGACGTGCCGCCACCGCCCACGCCCGTCGAGCGGCTGCTCCACCTGGCCGACCAGTACACCCAGTACAACGACGCGCTCGACCTCCTCCTCGTCGCCGCCGACCCTCCCGCACCGGATGTCCACGCCTCCTCCGCGCAGCGTCTGGCCGCCGAAACCCAGTCCGCCGTCAAGACGATCCACGATGAACGGCTTTATGAGAGCGTCGAGTTGACCGAAATGGTCATGCGGCTGAGGCAGCTCGCCTTCCTTGCCGACGCCTCAGTGGACCTCAACGTCGCAGCCGCTCGCGAGCTGACTGCGCTGGCCCCGGAAGCCGCTGTGGGCTGCGCCGTGACGCTGGCCGGCGAGACCCGGCGGCGACGCTGGGCCACCGCGCCGGCCCCCGACGAACGGCTGAACGCCATGCATCGCACGGCCCTGGCCGAGATCGCTTGCGGACACGTCGTGGCCAGCAGTTCTCTGGGGCGCGAATTCACCCGCTCCCGTGAACCCAAGGTGCTGATGAGCACCCTGCGCGCCCTGGAGACGAAGGGCCTGGCCGAGAGAACTGCCCGGTCGGCGCCCGCCGCGTACATCGGCGGCCCGCCCCTGGACCGCGTGCGCCTCACCTCAACCGGCATCACCGCCCTCGCCTCGGTCATCGACGCGCCGCCAGCCGGGTCGCGCACCGCGCCCGGAACCACGCCCCGCCCCCTGTCCTCCGCCGCGCAGGCAGCCGCCACCCGAAACCGTTGAGCCAGCACAGGGGCCATCCCATCCCCACGCCCCAGACCAGCAGCGCGCCGTACTGGCTCAGCTCGCCGAGCAGCTGCGCAGCGCCGCCGAGGTCCTCGAATGGGCGCCCAGCAACGCCCTCTGGCGTCAACTGCCCGCACCCACTTGGGAATGGCTGCGTACAGCCACGGAACGCCGCCCGCGACCTCACTGCCGGCCCGGACGAGGTAAGCCCCGTCTTCGCTTACCCTCGCGCCGCCTCCACGGCACCGACCCCGCCGACGCCTGCCGCGCCCGACAGCCCCGCTCTTCGTCGCTGACCGGTCCGCCTCCGGACAGCGCCCCGCTCATCGCAAGGACACCCCCATTTCCGCCAGCCCCGTATTCCGATCCATCTCACTCGGTGCCGGAATTCAATCCAGCGCCATGCTCGCCCTGTCCGCCGAAGGAATTCTCCCCAAGATCGATTACGCCATCTTCGCCGACACCGGATGGGAACCCAAGGCCGTATATTCCCACCTCGACCGCCTGGAGCGCGAGATAGCGAAACCAGCCCGCATTCCCATCTTGCGCGTCACTTCCGGAAACATTCGCAACGATGCGCTCGACCCCGATCGCAGATTCGCCTCCATGCCGCTGTACATCCTGAACAAGGACGGCAAGGAAGGCATGACAAGAAGGCAGTGCACAGGCGAATACAAGATAAAGCCGATCAAGAAGAAGGTTCGCGAACTCCTCGGCTATCCCCACCCTGCCCGCATCCCACGAGACGTGTTCGTGGAGCAGTGGGTGGGCATCTCTACGGATGAATTCCACCGCGCCAAGGACGCGGACGTGAGGTACATGCGCAACCGGCACCCGCTCATCGATATGGGCTGGTCGCGCAGCGACTGCATCCGCTATCTATCCTCGCTCGGATTGGCCGACACTCCAAAATCGAGCTGCCTTGGTTGTCCATTTCACGGAAACCAGCAGTGGAGAAATATCCGGGATACCAGTCCTGAGGAATGGCTGGACGTCGTCGCATTCGATGCGGCCATCCGGCAGGGCAACGCCCGCGCGAACGCCTCCGGGAACCGGCTGCTCGGGCAGGCGTACCTGCACCGCTCCCGCGTCCCCCTCGACGAGGCACCCATCGACCACGTCACGGCCGCCGAGTGGGCGGCACGCCAGCAGAACCTCGACAACCGGGCCTCTGTCGTGGAGGAACTGGAGACGGGAGTGGTCGACGGCTGCTCCCCATGGGCGTGCCGCGGTGCCGAACCCGAGTCGGCGCAGGGCGACTTCGGCCTGGCCTCGTGAGGCAGATCATCCTGGATCTGTTCGCCGGACCCGGCGGCTGGAGCCACGCCCTGACCGCACTGGGGGCGCGGGATGTCGGTCTGGAATGGGACGAGTGGGCCTGCAAGACCCGCGCCAAGGCCGGGCAGTTGACGATCCGGACCGACGTCGCCGCCTATCCCGTATGGATCTTCTCCGGGCGGGTGCTCGGGTTCATCGCCTCCCCGCCGTGCCAGGCGTGGTCGATGGCCGGCAAGCGGCTCGGTCTCATCGACCAGACACTCGTGCACCAGGCCGTCGCCGATCTCTCCGTAGGACGCGACACCCGCGAGCAGCTGCTCGGTGCGTGCGCGGACGCACGCTCTCTCCTCGCCGCCGAGCCCATGCGCTATCTGCACGCCCTGAACACCCTGGGCGAGCCCGAGTGGGTGCTGATGGAGGAGGTTCCGGACGTCCTTCCGCTGTGGCGTCAGTACGCGGCGGTGCTGCGCGGGTGGGGCTTCTCGGTGTGGACCGGGATCCTCAACGCGGCCGACTACGGCATCCCGCAGACCAGGCGGCGCGCGATTCTCCTTTATCTGGACAGTTTCGGGTCCTGTGGCGGGAAGTTCCTCCCTTCGGGTGTCACTCGTTGGGGGTGCCGCTCAGGCTTCGTCGTCCAGTGCTTCGTGCGGCTCGCCGAGGTCGTCGAGCAGATTTCGCAGGCGCTCGGCGATGCGCTGGTGGCGCTCGATCTCGCGCCCCCAGCCGCGGTCTTGGGCATCGGTGATCAATTGCTGTTCGACGCAGAGGCGCTCACGCAGCCGTGGCGCGTATTGCGGGGTGGTGATGAACTTCGCGCAGGTCAGGTAGAGGTCGCATTCGCAGGGCCCTTCCTGCGGCAGGCGCAGGCAACGGCCCAGCTCAAGTTCGGTCTTGTAGAAGTTGGTCTTCAGCCAGTCCAATGCGTCCTGATCGAGCTGGCCGGCGCGCAGGGTTTCAGCGAGCGGTCCGGCGATGACGGCGCCGGGTTGAAGGACGGACTGGTAGTCGGCCAGGACGCTGGGGTCCGAGATGTGGGTGTAGGTCATCGACATGCCAGGGCTTTTGTGCCCGAGGACCTTCATGATGGTCTGCATGCGGGCGCCCTTCTCGGCGAGTTGGGTGCCCAGGGTGTGCCGGAAGCGGTGCGCGTGGATGGCGGGTTTGCCTTCGCCGTTGAGGATCCCCAGTTCTGTGCAGATCTGGCCAAGGGGGTCGGCGAACAGGTAGTCGGGGTGGGCGAGGCAGCCGTTGCGCAGGAACAGGTAGCGCACTGGCTGCCCGAGGTCGGGATCGTAGATGCCCCGGTCGTGCTGGGTGTGCCGCAGCTGGGCAAGGGTGCGGATGGCATCTGCCGCCTCCTCGTGGACGGGGACGGTGCGTTCCTTGAGGGCCTTGCCGGCCGCAAGCCGCAGCCGGGGGGTGCCGTCGGGGTAGGCGTCCAGACAGTCAAGGTGGAGCTTGCGGATCTCGGTGCGGCGGGCGCCGCTCCAGCGGGCCACCAGCAGCGCGCATCGCTGCAGCAGGCAGGTCAGGGCGCGGATGCGTTCCATGACCGGTTCGAGTTGGTGCTCGGGGATGAAGCGGGGGACCTTCTCGATGCGGCGGGGCATGTCCGCGGCGGTGATCAGCGGTCGGGTCGGGACGTCGTCCCATTCACCAAGTGCGGCGTGGCGGAAGAACACCGCGAGGGTGGAGATGATGCCGGCCCGGTAGGCCGGGCTCAGCGGCTCGTCCGGGTGCTTCATCTTCCGCAGCCGGTTGACCTTCTCCATGAAGGCGACCGCGTCGGCCCGGTTCAGCTGGTCGAGACGGTCGATGTGCGGTCGCTCGGTGTCCAGCCACAGCCCGAAGCGCCGCAGACCGCCGCGGGCGCTGCTCATACTCTCCGGCCGCAGCACCAAGGCTCGTTCGGCCAGGAAGCGTTCCATCACCGCGTTGATACGCGGCTTGCAACTCAGCAGCAGGCGCGGAGCGGCGGGCATCCGTGGGGGCGGATGCCCGATGACTCCCGTGTGGAACAGCGCCAGCCCGGCTCGGTAGGCGTTGGTGCCCCATGCCGACTGCACGGTCGGCAACCGGTAGGGAGCAATGACCTGGTCCATGCCCGGGACGCGCTGAAGGTGCCGGACGGCCTGGCGCATCTCCTCGATGTCGTCTGCGGTGATCGCCGAGATGTCCGGATCACCGCGGTGCAGAACCAGCCGGATCAGGGCCCAAGGCAGGCGCCAGTCTTCTCGGGAGTGGGCGTGCCCAAGAGCGATCAACCGCTCCTGCAGGTCGTTGACGTGTTCCCGGAAGGGCAGTCCCATCTGATCGGCGACCTGGAACGGCTTGAGCACGCCGATGCCCAGCAGCCACCCCCAGTCCAGCCGCAGTCGGCCGGTCAATCCCAGGTAGATCACGTAGTGGCGGGCCTGGAAGTTGATCCATCCGGTGGTCGCATCGAAGTCGGCGTCAGGGCGGGTGCGGCGGTTGTGGTCCTCCCCGTTGCGCCAGCCCAGCCGCTGCCGCAGCGGCTGGGCGAACCAGGTGGTCAAGTCAGGAAAGGTGTGCACGAACCGCTGGTGGGAGGAGGCGTGCCGACGCCTTCGGGGTTCGCTGACGTCGAGTTCGGCGATGAACGCGGCGTACTCCCGCATCGGGCAGTGGCCAGGCGCGCGCGGATCGGGGGCCAGCGATGAGGCCGGCAGCGGGACGATCGAGCTCACGGCGTCACCTCTCCGATCACCTGGCGGTAGTCCTTGATGACCTCGGGGTCGCTGACCCGGGTGTAGATCTTCATGGAGTCCGGCGTCGCATGGCCCAGCCGTGTCATCAGCGTCAGCTCGCGCATCCCGCCCTCGAACATCCGGGTGGCATGGGTGTGGCGCAGGCTGTGCGGCGTCAGCCAGGCATCACGGACATCGGCCCGTGCCGCTGCCCGGGCGAACATCCGCACCAGCCCGTCATAGCTGAGCGCCTCGCCGCGACGCTTGCCCCGCCCGCCCACCAAGAAGACCCACGGGGTGACGGCATCGGCGGGACGTTCGTGCATCACGTACGCGTTCAACGCCGGCAGCGCACGCCCTTCCAGCAGGTCCACGACCCGGTCCCGCCTGGACTTCTGCTGCACTCCCCGCGGGTGATCGGGACGCTTTCGCACCGTGACTCGGCGCCGGCCGTAGGAGATGTCCTCCAGCTGCAGCCCCAGCACCTCGCCGGGGCGAAGACCCCCTTCCCACATCACCTCCAGCAAGGCCCGGTCCCGGCTGGTACGCAGCTCAGCCAGCAGCGCGGCATAGACCTCGGCCGACATGGGCCGCGGCATCGTCTCGACGGTCTTGACCCGCAGCACCCGGCGGACCGGTTGCTGCCGAGCCGCGCTGTCCAGCGCAGGCCGATGCCGTCCCGGCACCCGGGCAGCCGCCTGATCGACGACCTTGACGATCGGATTGTCCCGACCGGAGTAGCACTCGCTGGCGATCAGGAACTCGTAGAACGAGGACACCGCCGCCATGACCCGGTTGCACGTCTTCGCCGACAGCACCCGGCCCTCGGCGGTCGCAACGCCCAGCTCCAGGCGCTGAGCCCGCCGCGCGGAGGACACCAGCCGCAGCCACTGCAGGAAGTCCATCGCCCGAGACGGCGTGAACTCCTGTGCACTCAGCCCCACTTCACTCAAGAACAGGAACAGCTTCTGCAGGTCATAGGCGTAGGCCCGCACCGTGTGCGGCGAGTACGCACGAACAGCCAGCAGTCGCAGGAACTCATCAACCTCGCGTACCGGCTCGCCGGACGCGTCGACCAGACGTACCTGCGGCTTGCCAGGTCCCGAATCCATCACCTTCACGACACGCACGGCCGGAACCATATGCCCAACTACCCATACGCACAGTCACCAAGAAGAGGGAATCGTCCAGATAACACCGTCGCCTCCCGCGTTCAGACGGCCGGGCCCCCGCCGCCCACCCACGCCCCCGTCGCTGAACCCGAGTCGCTGTTCGGGCCCGGGCGCGCCCGCTGGGTGTCGATGGCCGAAGCCCTGGGCTGGGGCCGCACCGACGGACCGGCGCCCACGGTGTGCGCCGGCGGCGGACCGGGAGGCGGCCCCGAACCCTTCCCCTCGGGCTCCCGCAAGACCCTCACCGACGCCCGCGACCGCGGTACCTGGACACCTCACCCCGGCTCCGAAACCGTCCTGGCCTCTCCCCGTGAAAGCTCTGGCGGGGCTGCCCGGCCCGGTGAGAACCGCCCCGCGGATGCTCCGACCCCCGCCTTTGCCACCGGGGCCAACCGCTGGTCATGGTCGCTGCGCAGCAATAACCAGACCAACGCCACCGTCCGTCCCGTCACTGAGCCCGCCGGGACGCTGTTCTTCGGTCACCGGGTCAACGAGTGCCGCTGGGTCGCCCACCCCGCAAGCCCCGCCGACGACGAGGCGAAGGCCGTGGCGCCTGCACCGATCAGGATCACCGCCCACGAGGCTGGCGTGCTACAGACCTTCCCGGCCGACTATCCGTGGCAGGGCAACAAGGGCCAGCAGTTCTCCCAGATCGGCAACGCGGTCCCCCCGCGCCTGGCCGCGCACCTGCTCCTTCCTCACCTGCACCCCGGCAAGCCCTTCGCCCCCGACGACTTCACCCCCCCCGCCTGATGCCCCACACCCCCAAGACTGTTGACGACGACGGCATCGACCGCGTCCCGGCGCCCAGGCCAGTCCACTACGCCGAGCAGGGCCTGCTCGGCGCCCTCCTCCTCGAACCCAATCGGCTCGCTGACATCGAGCAGCTGAGTGCCGACCATTTCGAAAGCCACACGCACGCCGCGCTGTTCACTGGCATCGGCACCATCCCGCCGCCCGATCCCGCCGATCACGCCAAGGACACGACCTGGCTCAACCAGGTCCTGGACTTCGCACGCCCGCACGCGCCCGGATTGAGCGCCTCCTACCTCCACGCCCTGATCCAGTTCTGCCCCCGCCCCCAGCACGCCGCGGCGTACGCGCAGCTGATCCGCGCCGACTCCGCTCGTCGGCTCCTGCGCAGCCACGCCGAGCATCTCGGCCTCACCGCGGCCGACCCTGGCCTGCCCAACCCTGCAGCCACCGTCCTGGTCCTCACCGACGACTTCAGCCGCCTCCTGGACGACCTCGCCGGCGAATTCGCCCCGCATCCCGGCTCCCTGCCCCGCACCGCGGTCCCGGCTCCGGCCGTACGGGAGGCCGACGACGTGGAAGTCGACGAGGAACGGCTGCTGTTGGCCTCGGCCACTGCAAACCCTGAGGAGGTGCAGCGGATGCGGTGGCTGACCGCGGACGACTTCGTCCTGCCGATGCACGCCGGCATCTGGCAGTCCATCGCCGCTCTCGTCCGCCGCGGCGACATGGTCGACCCGGTCACCGTCCTCGGCGAATCCCAGCACCGCGGACTGATCACCGAGGCCCTCACCCCCCGGGATCTGATGGCCCTGGTCTCCACCCCCGCAGGGTCTCCGGAGTACTGGGGCGAGCAGATCCTGCAGCGCGCGCTCCTTACCCGGACCCAGACGGTCGCGGCACGGATCACCGCCTACACCGACGATCTCGCCAACACGCCCCACCAGCTCATCACCGGCAGCCGCCGCGCCCTCGCCGACCTGAACACCCTGCGCACCCGCTACCTGCGCGCAACTACACCTGCCCTCCCGGCAGCCGCTCCTCCGCCCGCGCGCGCCGCGCCGCAGCCCCGGGCGGCCGGGCCCCCACCGCGTACCGCCCTACGAGCCCACCGCTGACCTCAACCACCAGCCCCCGCCCCATTCGCGGGGTCCGGACCGAATCGAGCCCGCTCCTCATGTCCGCCGCCGCCTCCGACGCCCGCATCCGCTTCGACATCCATCCCGCCCACCCCAGTGCCGTCACGGCTCATCTCACCGGCACCGCGCCGGACACCGCGCTCGGTCTCCTGGCCGGCCGGGGCTTCGAGCCCCTTGACGGGGACATCTTGGTCCTGGCCCGCATCGATCACGAAGAGCCGTACTGGGCCGGTACTGCTGCCCAGAAGCTGGCCGACCAGGGCGTGGCCGTCGAAATCACGCCCCGGCTGCGGGACGCTGTCCACGAGGAGTGGACCTGGGCCGGCCACCCCATGTCCTGGCTCACCCTCAGCGAAATCCGGGACGTCTCCAACGAAGCCCAGCAAGTCCACGACGACATCTGCCACGGCCGCCTGATCATCCACGCTCACGCCGACGACCACGGGACCACCGTGTCCGTCGCTACCTCACCGGCAAGAGCGTCTAGGTCAAGACGCACGACTTCCCTGGCCAGGCCGAGAAGGCGATTCCGTACGTGATCTATGACATGGCGGCGAACACCGGCTGGGTCACCATCGGCACCGATCACGACACCGCCGCGTTCGCCGTCGCGTACGCCGCCGACCCCGCAGACCACGACGCCCTCCTCGACAACTTTCTTGCCCACCACGGTGACTGGGAAAAATGGCGTACCTGGTCCGACCACACCACCCACGCCATCCACGCGGACCAGACCCTGCGGATCGAGCGGGTGCACGAAGCCGGCCCCCGCGACGCCGCCTGGACCGTGGCCGACTACGAGACCCCCGTCTCCGAGCGCATGTGGCATTTCACCGCGACCGGCGCCACGCCCCCGTACCGCCATTGCCTGTGTTCTCCACAGGCAGTCTGCTGCGTCCCACCCGTCCCCCAAGACCGCCACTCCGATGCGCCGCTCCACAGGATCTGCCTGCACCGACGCCGCCGGGCTGAAGCAGCGCTATCCCTCCAAGTCTGTCGCGGGACAGTCTTTGGCTGCTGGCCATGGCGGCGCCGTCGGCCGGGCCGGAGCGGCGCTGTGCCCGAACTGCAGAGCCTCGCCGACGATTCGTGGGCCGATGATTTATTTCGCGCCGACCACCAGCACGGTCTGGACGCTGGGTGGCTGAAAAGGTCCGCTATTGCGAATGCCTGTGCTGACGCGGCGCATCACACATGTTCGAGCGGGTACCACCCAGGGCTGTTCGCCAGCCGCTCCGTTCCGGCTGCTCCTGGCAGGGCCTCCGTCGCATCCGTCTACCGGCTGACACGGACCTTCGCGTTGGCCAGCCATTGTTTGAGCAGAGTGGAGTACCTGGCGTCGGTGTAGGTGTAGTACAGCTGGTCCTGTACCTGAGCAAACGTCAGCTGCACGGCCTCCTTGGCCACCATCTTGACCACGTAGTAGGCGTCACCGCTGTCCACGACCTTGCTGACCTGTCCGTCGGCCAGTGTCTTGGCGGTCTGGACGAGGGTGGGGTCTGCGAACTTCTCCTTACCGGTGAGCCTGAAGGAATTGTCCCTGTTCTGGAAGCCGGAGTCGCTGTAGTACGCGTGGTCCCAATTCGTGGCCAACGGGACGAAGTCCGCGCCTGCTGCGGCCTGGCCACGGAGCTTCTTGGCCAGCTGGAACGTTGCGGACCTGTCCGCCGATGTGTAGGGCAGCCGGATCCGGCGGACGGTCATTTCCTGGATCTGCTGGTGGGAGGATTTGTGCTGCAGGTACGTCGCCCGGAGGGCTTTCTCGACGGCCGACTCCGGCATGAGCTTGCTGATCAGCGCTTCTCTGACGTTTGCCAGGAACCGGTCCACTACTTCCTTGTCCGAGAGCTGTGATGTGCCGTACCCGCTGGTGTTGACGCGCAGCTTCGCCATGTTGTCGCCGCTGAACGGGACAGCGTCCGCGCTGATCAGACCCAGCCGACGACCCTGCTGGAGCTGCACCATGAACACCTCGGCACTGCGCAGCGCCGAGTGCTCGGCAGCCGCGGTGACATCCTTGCCGGGGGCCTGGGCCTGCGCGTCAGAGCGGGCGTATCGGAGGTAGAGCGCGAGTATTTGGTCCGGGATCGGCTCACCGTTCACCGTGGCGACCTGTGTGGAGGATTCCTTCGTCGTTGCCTGGGCCAGGGCGGCCAGGCCTATGCCCGCGCAGGCGAGAAGCAGGGCGCTGAGCAGGATGGTCCAGCAGTTGATCATCTGCCTCTTCACTGATGAATCCCTTCGCTGTCGGGTGGGTGCCGGGTCCGGTCAGAGAGGCAGTGGTCTCCGGCATCAGCGATGCCGGAGACCACTGCTCGCGGGGTCAGGAGAGGGGTCAGGAAAGCTGGATCTCAGCGAACTGCATCACGTAGTCCGAGCCGATCTGGGGAAGGGCGGTGCCGACGATCCGGATCCTGTCCGTGGTGTCGCTCCTGCCCCAGGTGAAAGTCTGCGCGGCCGTCGGGGTCGGGTAGTCCGACTCGGCCAGCCGGGTAATCCAGTTGGTGCCGTCCCAGACCTGGATCTCGAAGTCGGTCGGGAATCCCGCCCCGACCATCCCGGAGTCGTTGCGGGGGTAGAGGGTCAACTGGCTGAAGGTCTGGAAGCCGGGCAGATCAATCTCCGCCCACTCCGTGTGCTGGCTGGTGTTCCCCAAAGCCGAGGACCAGCCCTTGCTTCCGCCGAAGGAGGAGGTGTAGCCGTCCACGAGGTTGTTCTGGTACCAGCCGTAGTTGTCGACGGAGCTGGAGGTCACGACAGTGGCCCCGGAGGCTCCCGCGGCAAGGTTGGTGTCGTTGAAGACCTGGAGGCCAGCCAGCTCCAGCCGGTAGTCGCCGGCTCCGTTGGTCAGACCGGTCGCGTGGATCCGGACCTTGTCGGTGAAGTCGCTGCGGCCCCAGGTGAACTCCTGACCGCCCACCTCGTCCAGGGCGTAGCCGGTCTTGCTGACCCGGGTGATCCAGTTGGCGCCGTCCCAGACCTGGATCTGGAAGGAGCTGGGGAAGTTGTGTCCGGCGTGGCCGCTGTCGCTGCGTGGCCAGAGGACGACCTTGCTGAGGGTGCGCTGGACTCCGAAGTCGACGACGACCCACTCCGTGTGGTCCGTGGTCACATCACTCGATGACGCGTACCCCAGGCGGTTGACGCCATAGGCGTTCAGGCTGTGGGTCTGGCCGTTGGCGAGCGCGTCCATGGACCAGTCGCTGCTCTCGTACGAGCTGGAGGAGGTGATCGTGGCTCCCTCGGCGAGGTTCCACAGCTTGCTCGGCGGAGTGTCCGCCGCGTAGTACTGGGCTGCGCCGATGTCCGGGGCGGTGGAGGTGGGAACGGAGTTGCCGAAGTAGTCGAGTGCACCGTTGTCCGCGACGACGGCGCCCGCGCCGATGGCCGGCGAGGTGCTCTGGAGCTTGTAGCCCTGCGGGTCCCTGCCCGGGTGGACGAACTGCGGATCGGTGGTGTTCACCGCGCCGGTCTCGGTGCCGGTGTGGTTGACGTAGAGGTTGTGACTGAACGAGGTCCCGCTGCCGGTGACCGTGATGTCCCTGTTGGTGTCCACGTAGTCGATGATGTTGTTCGTGAAGGTCGCGTTGACGGCGTGCAGGTCCCATCCGGCGAAGTTCACGAGGGTGTTGTTGTAGACCTGCAGGTTCTGCTCGCCTCCGTTGGAGTCGTAGCAGTTACTGCTCGGCAGGACGTCGTTGTAGGAGATGTTGTAGCGGATCGTGTTGTTGTGGTTGTTGTACACGCTGCACGGCCAGGCCCATTCGCCGTTCCGCTCGGAGTAGTTGTACTGGTAGACCGAGTTGTCGGTACGCCAGTCGAAGTCGATCATCATGCCGTCGCTGGGCACGGCGCCGATCTGCTTGCTGCGCTGGATGGTGATGTACGAACTGCCCACCATCCATACCGGTGCGACATTCGTCCCCGGGTTGTGGGAGACGTTCACGTACGAGTTGTCGGTGATGAGGCTGTTGACCGTTCCGAGGTAGACGGTGCCTTCGCCGATGATGTCGTGGAAGTAGTTGTTGCTGGTGGTGATGGAGCTGGTGCGCGGCTTGTCGGAGTAGCTGCCGTTCGCCTCCGACACGTTGCCGCCGGTGTAGACGCCGTTGTGGACGCCGTAGAACTCGTTGTTGTCGACGAGGACGTCCGAGATCTTGTAGTCCGTCATGGTGTCGTAGGTGTTGTGCCAGGTGCCGATCATGACGGCCGCCTTGTTCTGCACCGCGTTGAATTCGGGCTTCAGCTGGCGGGCGCGGTCCACGGTGTTCTGGATGTCGTGGAAGACGTTGTGGCGGATCGTGAACCCGGACACGTCGGAGGTCGGTGCCGCCGCGAGTTGGATCTCGATGCCGGCGCCCGTCGGGGCACTGATGTCCAGGTTCTGCACCACGTAGTTCGAGACGCCGACGAACTGGATCGCGGGGTTCGCCCCGCTGGCCGTGACGGCCGGAGCGGCCCCGGTGCCGGTCGCGTCGATCGTGACGGGAGCGGACGTGGTGCCGGATCCCTGCAGGACAAGGCTGCCGCTGAACGAGACTCCGCGCTGCAGCAGGATCTGGTCGCCCGGCTGGTAGGTGCGCGCGCTCGCCGTGTCGAATTCGGCCTGCGTGCTGACAACGTACGTCGTAGAGTCGGCGTAGGCCGCGTCGGCCGTGCCGACCACGAGTCCGGGGACGGTCACCGCCAGCGCGAGCAACCCTCTCAGCAGCGATTGAACGGGTCTCCAGGTCATGTACGTTCCTTTCCGCGTGGCAGCCTGTGGACGGGGCGAGGACGGCGCCTCGCTGCGCAGCAGGGGAGGGCCGGTGGCGACAGCCCTGGACGGGGACGTGCCGACGGCATCCACGAAGCCGTGTTTCGGGCGCGTTTCTCCGGGGTGAATGCAGAAGCTACGGCTCACTGCGAGGGAAGCGTTAGGCTGGAGTGCACTGCGGCTAGCACGAAACACACCCGCGAGCGGGTCGCCACGCCGCCGCTTCGATCAGCGCTCCGAGCGCGTCCCGTCATGCGCCCCGGGGAGCGTGATCCCGCTTTTCCGGTAGTTGCCCGGACTGAGCCCGTAGAGGCTCTTGAACCGGCGGGCGAAGTAGTTCTGGTCCGGCCAACCGACGGCTGCCCCGATCTGCGCGATGGGCTTGTCGGTGCGGGCCAGGAGTACGGCCGCGCACTCAGCACGGTGGTGCGCCAGGTACGCCATGGGCGGGAGCCCGGTCGCAGTCTTGAACAGCCGGATCAGGTAGTTGGGAGCCAGGTGGAGATCATCGGCCAGCTCGCCGATCGTCCACTGGTGCGCAACGTGCGTCTCCAACAGCCGGATGGCCTCGATCACGGCGGGATGGGTCGGCCCGGACGGCCGTCGGCCATCGTCTCGCGCGGTGTCGGCCGCGCGGGCCAACTGACCGAGCACGACGGCGATGCGTCCGATCTTGTCCGCGTGGTAGCGACTTGACGGAGCGGTTTGCAGGGCCTCGATCGAGTCCAGGTGCATGACGCAGTCGCCGAGTGCCTCCGACTCCAGGTGGAGGCCGAGGATCCCCTGCTGACCGGGCGCGTACGGACCGTCCCACAGCAGGTAGCCGAGCAGTGGGTCGTGCCGTGTCCAGGCCAGTTCGTGCCGCAGCAACTCCGCCCCGAAGCAGCAGTTGACCACCTCAAGGTCCTTGCAGTCCTCCATGCCGTGCCAGGCCCCGGGGCGAAGCACCATGACATCGCCGACGCTCAGGCGGTGGGAGCCGAGTTGGGAGATCTGCGTTCCCTCGCCTCCGACCACGAACATGATCTCCACGAAGCTGTGGGTGTGGACCGGGTGCATCTGGGCATGGACGTGGTGGCCGGCGGCCGCGACGAGGCCATCGGTGAAGTAGATCAACCCGTTGTCCAAAGTGACCGGCACTTCTCCCACGGCGCGACGGTAGCGCCCCCGGGTGGCGGCTTGCGATGGGCGAGGTTCGCTTCGCCGCGTGACTGATTTCGGACCGTGACTTTCCATGGGACCTTTCGGTTCCTTCAGGACACCTGCTCGACCTTGCGGACCCACCGAGGGGCGATCGTCTGCACCCGGCCTCCGGCAGGTGCTGTGACCGCACAGATACCTCAGGTGCAAAGTGCCAAGGTACGACGGCGGGTTCGATGGGGAAGGCGAAGTGCTCGTCGGGCAACGCGCGGTGCTGAAGGCAGTGATAGAACCGGCCGCGTATGCGGTTGACGGGATTCCTTCGGGCGGCCGCGTGCCAGTCCCTGTGGCCGTAGCGGCCTGCGCGGGCGCCTTGGCCCCGTCGAAACGGCGATGACGGAAAGGCCCAGACGTGGCCGGCGTTGTTGAGGCGGTCGTCCTTCACCCACCGGTGGGTGAACCTCGACTTCTCGTCGGAGGCCCAGGCGATGGGTGCGGCGCCAGCCTACGCCTTCAGGCCCCGGGCGTCGGCCAACCGGTTGAGGTCGTCTCCGGTCTCGGCGGGCACCCGGGCATCCGGGCACCGAGCCTGGATGTCAAGTCCGGAACAGGGTGCTTCTGACGGATCTTGAAGCCGCCCCAGGGTTGGCGCGGGTGAGCCCGGCGAGGCGGCCGTTGCCTCACGAGGTGCCCCGCGTCCGGGCGGAGTGGTCACTCGGAGGCTGACCAAGAGCCATCAGAAGCGCCCTAGTCCATCACCTCAGCGCACCCGGCCAACTGTGCAAAGTGCGCTTCCAGTTGGACCAGCTGTCGCTGAGTGCCTCGTACGATTACGCGGCCGCAGGCAAGTCCCTGCGCGGCTCGATCCGCCGAACCTGCCCGGCCCGGTAGCGAGGATGGTATGGGGCGGTGCCCGGGTGGCCCATCGCCTTGATGGCACGCGCCAGATGCTGTGGGCCGCGGCGAACGGCGGTAGACGCGCAATCGGCGGCGGAGAGACGCTTCGTACGCCCCGGGGGCCTGCGGGTGTGATCTCAAGACCGTTTGGCACGAACACGCCTGAGCAGTCGACACCTCGGGCCGAAGTGCGTTTCGTGCTAACTGAGGTTTCTCCGAGGCTATCAAGGGGACCGGCTCCAGACATAGCTTCTTTCTCGCTTTGGGGAAACACCGGTGAAACACCAGGAGACCTGTGTCGTCGCGCTCCGCCACACGCCTGGCGCAACCCATTGCGGCAAGTCGAAAGAAGGCATATGCGCGGGACATCTCTGGGGCTGAACAGGCATCGCAGCCGGTGCCGCCCCGAGCCACCCGGTCCCTGTGAAGCCGGCTTCCCACCGAACTGGGAGCCGTCGGACGGCAGGTGCAGAGCTTTCCGGGTGCGAATCATTCCGTGCGGGCGAGTCCCTTCACGGAAGGGAGGTGAATGCGCGTGGGAGAACTGGCAGGCCTACAGGAAATGGCCGGGTATTCTGATGAAGCCGCTGTACAGGGCCAGCAATACCAGCACATGGCGCCCCCGACAGCAAAGAGTGACGGCTCGCACCAACCTCTGGGTGCCGTTCTGAAACCTGGGCCGGACACTGCTGGTCGGGGCAATTGCAGCAGAATTCCCGCCCTGAATTCCGTAAGGCGGGCGAGGCGGCGGCGCCCGTGCGGGAGACGTGCGGGCCCCGTACTACGGCTCGGTCGTACTCCGGCCGGCAGCCCCGGCGACCAACTGCCCCGCCGGTCGGTCCCCACCTGCCGAGGCCGCACAGCGGCGATGAGCCGCAGCAAGGAGCGGTGGCTGCTCCGCGTACGCCCAGGCGCCCCACGCCCGTCGCTTCCCTCTGAACTCCCCGGTCCCCGACTCGCCCCGGGCGCCCAGCGATCCAACACCGATCGCAACCCAGCACATCGACAGGCGGATGCCTGCCCGGCATGCCGTGGATCCGCCTGCTCAAGGATCGGAACGTCTACTCAAGGATGAGACGAAGATGAAGATCACGCGCTTTCCCCAAGTCGCCATGCTGGTCGGCGTCGTGGCTCTGACCGGTACCACGCTCGCTGCCTGCTCCACGGGCGATGACACGTCGTCCGGAGGGAAGACCACGATCTCGTTCCTCACCGGGAGCGACACTACGAACACCACCACGGCGAAGGACCTCATCGCGGCCTTCGAGGAGGCGAACCCGACCATCAAGGTCAAGCTCGAGACCCAGCCTGGCGGCCAGAGCGCGGACAACCTGGTGAAGACCAAGCTCTCGACCGGCGAGATGGAGGACGTCTTCTATTACAACTCCGGGTCCCTCCTCCAGGCGCTGAACCCCGACACCAGTCTGGTCGACCTCGGCGCCCAGTCCTGGGCGGGCAAGCTGTCCGACAGCTTCAAGTCGTCCGTGAGTACGAGCAAGGGCCTGTACGGGGCCCCGATGGGCACCACGCTCGCCGGCGGCGTGATGTACAACCGCGACGTCTACAAGAAACTCGGCCTCTCGGTGCCGACGACCTGGGCGCAGTTCCTCGCCAACAGCGAGAAGATCAAGGCCGATGACCCCTCGGTCGCACCGGTGCTGCAGACCTACGGTGACACCTGGACCGCCCAGATGATGATTCTCGCCGATTACGCGAACGTGCAGGCACAGGACCCCGACTGGGCCTCGAAGTACACGGCCAACAAGGTGAAGTACGTGAACCGGCCCGCCCTGACGAGCTGGCAGCATCTGGCCGACCTGCACAACGGCGGCCTGCTGAACAAGGACTTCGCGTCGATGACGAACGTCAACGGCCTGAAGGCGGTCGCCGATGGCAGCGCCGCCCAGTACCCGATGCTGAGCTCGCTCGTAGCCACGATCGTGCAGAACGAGCCGGCCGAGGTGGACAACGTCGGCTTCTTCGCCCTGCCCGCCGACGATGCCTCCGACACGACCCTGACGATGTGGGAGCCCAGTGCTCTCTACATCCCGAAGACCACCACGGGTGGCAAGCTCGACGCAGCCAAGAAGTTCATCGCGTTCGTCAACGGCTCAGCGGGCTGCGCCATCCAGAACAAGGATCTGAGCGCCTCCGGCCCGTACGCGATCTCCACCTGCACGCTCCCGACCGACGCGCCCTCCCTGCTGGCGGACATCGAAAAGTACACCGGCTCGGGCAGGACAGCTGTCGCACTGGAGTTCCAGTCACCCGTCAAGGGACCGAACCTGGAGAGCATCGCGATCCAGGTCGGCTCCGGCATCACTTCGGCTGCCAAGGGCGCGTCGCTGTACGACCAGGACGTGAAGAAGCAGGCCCAGCAGCTCGGCCTGAAGGGCTGGTGACCCAGAGCCGTCCAAGTGCCGAGCAGGGGCGGGCGCCGCGCGCCCGCCCCTCCGACTCCGGAGACATGACATGAAAACACTCGCAGGCCCCCTGGCCGGGTCCACGGCGGCCGCTCCCGCCGAGGCCGCCCACCGGGTGCGCAAGCCGAAGTTGAACTCGCTGTACCCGCGGTGGTTCCACATCCCCGGGTCGGCGCTGTACGTGGTCTTCTTCGCCGTGCCGACCATGGTCTCGCTCTACTTCGCGCTGACCCGGTGGACCCTGTTCGACACCCAGTTCATCGGCTTCGACAACTTCACCGAGTTCTTCGACGACCCCCAACTGTACGGGTCGTTCATCAACACCTTCATCTACGGTGCCGTCACCTCCGCGGCCAAGGTCGTCATCGGGTTCGGCCTGGCGGTCCTGCTGACGTCGCAGGTCCTGGGCCGCGGCTACCTTCGCGCGGTCGTGTTCTTCCCGGTCCTGGTGTCCACCGTCGGCGTCGGGCTGACGTTCAAGTCTCTGCTCGACCCCTACCACGGCGCCGTCAACGGCGTACTGGGCTGGTTCGGCGTCCAGGGCCCTGGTTGGCTGACGGATCCCCATCTGGCCCTGTTCACGGTCGCCGCGGTCGACATCTGGAAGGGCGTCGGTGTAGCCACGCTCATCCTGATCGCGGGCATCGTCGCCATCCCGCAGGAGTACTTCGAGGCGGCACGAGTCGACGGCGCCGGGGCTTGGCGCGTCTTCCGGACCATCACCCTGCCCCTGTCGAGGCCCGCGATCGGGTCGGTGGTCATCCTCTCCCTCATCGGAGGACTGCGGTCCTTCGACCTCATCTGGACCATGACCGGCGGCGGCCCGGGCTTCTCCAGCGACGTGATCGCCTCGGTCATCTACAAGCAGTACCAGGCCGGCTTCTACGGCCTCTCCACCGCGGGGAACGTCATCCTGTTCGTCGTCGTCACCGCGATCATGATCCCGGTGTCCCGCTACTTCAACAAGAAGGAGGCCGAGCTGTGAGGCGGCAGCAGACCCAGCGCTACGTCATCGGGTCCATCGCGATCCTGGTCTCCTTCGTGGTCTTCCTCCTGCCGTTCGCCTTCATCGTGATCCAGGCGCTGAAGGACCCGGCGGAAGCCTCGGAGATGAGTTTCGCCTGGCCGTCCGAGATCGTCGTATGGCAGAACATCGGCGACGTCCTCACCTACAACGACGACATGTTGCTGAAGGCGTTCGTCAACAGCGGCGTCCTGACCGTGGTCAGTGTGACGATCATGGTGGTGCTGGCCGCGATGACGGGCTACGTCCTCCAACGCCGCCCGAGCCGCCTCAACCCGGTCATCAACTTCTTCGTCCTGGCAGGACTCATCGTGCCACCGGCGGTGGTGCCGACGATCTGGCTGCTGCAGGGCCTGGGTCTGTTCAAGACCCTCGGCAGCATGATCCTCATCGAGGCCACCTACGGACTGTCCCTGTGCATCCTGCTGTTCCGCGCCTTCGTGGCCACCATCCCCCGGGAGCTGGACGAGGCCGCCGTCATCGACGGGGCCGGGCCTGTCCGCCTGTTCTTCCAAGTGGTGTTCCCGCTGCTCAGGCCCGTGATCGTCACGATCATCGTCGTCCAGTCGGTCGCCGTCTTCAACGACTTCACCGGGCCTCTCTACTTCCTCCCGGGCAGCGACACCGCGACGGTTCAGCTCACGCTGTTCAACTTCCAGACGCAGACGCTGAGTCAGTACAACCTGCTCTTCACCGACATCCTCCTCGTCACCATCCCTCCGCTGATCATGTACGTCTTCTTCAACCGGCAGATCGTCGCGGGAATGACCAACGGGGCCGTCAAGGGCTGACGCACGGCGCTTCCTTCGCGACTACCTCCTCACCTCAGCTGGGACCCCATCACATGAATCCGCTCATTGCTTCCGCCATGCCCGTCGTCAGGCCGCGCCCCTGGCCCGGTCCGCTCACGAGACCCGCGATGAGCAACGAGGTGGACCGCCACGACCGGATCTCCCTCACCAACCGCTACGTGGAGCGTGACGGTGAGCCCTGGATGCCGGTGTCGGGCGAGCTGCACTACAGCCGCATCCCCAGGAGCCGCTGGGCGGAGACGCTGCGGATCATGCGTGCCTCCGGGATCACCGTCGCCGCCAGCTACGTGTTCTGGATCCACCACGAGGAGACGCGCGGGCGGGTCCGGTTCGACGGGAACCTCGACATCGCCGGCTTTGTCCGCGAGGCGGCGGACGCGGGCCTGGCCGTGGTACTGCGCATCGGCCCCTGGTGCCACGGTGAGTGCCGCAACGGCGGTCTTCCCGACTGGGTGCTGGCCACGGGTACGCGGATCCGGAAGGACGACCCGGCCTACCTCGTCCTTGTGGGAGCATGGTTCGGCGCACTCGGACGTGAACTGGCATCCCTGTGCGGGCCGTCGGGCCCGGTCATCGGCATCCAGATCGAGAACGAACTCTACGACCAGCCGGAACACATCCGCACGCTCAAACGGACGGCCCGGGCCGCCGGCTTGAGCGCCCCGGTGTGGACGGCCACCGCGTGGGGTGGGGCCGAGCTCCCGCCACACGAGGTCCTGCCTCTCTTCGGGGGCTACTCCGACGGGTTCTGGATCGACTGGGACGCGCCGTGGGACGCCAGTTTCCGCGAGCACTTCTTCTTCTCCCACACCTGGAACGACCCCGGCGTCGGCACCGACCGGCCCGGCGCGCAGCCCGTCCCGGCACAGCACGCCGGGTTCGACACCTCGCTGCCGACGGCGACGTGTGAACTAGGCGGAGGCATGGCCACCGCCTACCACCGTCGCCCGCTTCCGGCAGCCGCCGACCCCGCAGCCGTCGCGAACGTGAAGCTCGGCAACGGGTCCGCCTGGCAGGGCTTCTACATGTACGCGGGCGGCACCAACCCGGCGGGCACCCACGGTATGGAGGAGTCCCATCGCACCGGCTCCCCCAACGACCTGCCGCGGTTCGACTACGACTTCCACGCGCCGATCGGGGCGTCCGGACTCCCTTCGCCGACCCTGGCGCTCCTGCGCGAGCACAACGCCTTCGTGGAGACCTTCGGCCCCCTCCTTGTCACCCTCAACTCCACGCTCCCGGCGGTCATGCCGAGGGACCTCCACGACCGCGACACTCTGCGTTGGGCCATCCGCAGTGACGGCCACCAGGGCTTCCTCTTCCTCAACAGGCACCAACCGCACGAACCACCGGAAGACCACCCGGCGACGCAGTTCCGCATCGAGACCGGCCGCGGCTCCCTGGTCTGGCCGGACCGACCGATGGTGATCCCGGCCGGCACCATCGCCCGCTGGCCCTTCGGCCTGACCGTCGCGGGCGTCACACTCGACTGGGCCACCGCCTCACCCCTGACCGTCGTAGCCGGGCCCAGCCCCACGCTGGTACTGCGAGCACACCCGGGAATCGTGCCGAGGGCCCGCTGGGCCGCCCGCCCCCCCGCCCCCCCCGCCCCCCCCCCCCA
>NZ_JABERD010000069.1 GCF_013044505.1 Streptomyces sp. S3(2020)
CGCCCCCACCACCTCCCCGTGCACGCGCCCGTCCACCAGGAAGACCACGCGGTCGGCGTACGACGCGGCCACCGGATCATGGGTGACCATCACGATCGTGCGGCCCTCGGTGTCGACCAGGGAGCGCAGCAAGGACAGCACCTCGCGCCCGGTGGCGGAGTCCAGCGCGCCGGTCGGCTCGTCCGCGAACAGCACCTCGGGACGGGTGATCAGCGCGCGGGCCAGGGCGACGCGCTGCTGCTGGCCGCCGGACAACTGGGCGGGCCGGTGCCGGGTCCGTTCGCCGAGCCCCACCCGCGCCAACGCCTCACGCGCGCGTGCCTTCGACACACGCCGGCCGGCCAGCCGCAGCGGCAGGACGACGTTCTGCTCGGCGGTCAGGGAGGGCAGGAGGTTGTACGACTGGAAGACGAAGCCGATGCGTTCGCGGCGCAGCAGGGTCAGCCGGCGTTCGCTCAGCCCGGCCAGCTCCGTGCCGCCGATCCGCACCGAGCCCGACGTCGGCCGCTCCAGTCCGGCCGCGCACTGCAACAGCGTCGACTTGCCCGAGCCGGACGGGCCCATGACGGCGGTGAAGGTGCCCGTTCCGAAGCCGAGCGAGACGCCGTCGAGCGCGGTCACGGCGCTGTCGCCCTCGCCGTACCGCCGGATGACGGAGGTGAGTCGGATCGCCTGGTCTGTCATCTGCCCTCATTAAGTCCGCTGAAGGCCGACGGCCCTCATCAAGTCGAAGAGGGCCCTACGAAACCGCGCCGCCGCCCCTCGGATCAGTGCGGCAGGACGGAGACTTGGGGTAGGGCCAGGCATACCCCCGGATGTCCGCTCAGGCGGATTCCGCCGGCCCGTACCCGCCTTCTACCGTGATCTCCATGACGGTGTGGCAGGCGCTGAGCAGGCGTGGATATCTGGGGTCGGTGTGGCCGTGGCGGTCGGTCGCCTTCCTGGCGGGCGGGGCGGTGTTCGGGGCCGTCGTGCTGGTGGTGATCGTCGCGGGGGCCGTCGTGGGCGGCGTCACGGCCGTCGTACTCGTCGGGCTGCCGCTGCTGGTGCTCACCGCGCTGTGCGGGATCCCCGTGGCCGCCGTCGAGCGGTGGCGGCTGCGGCTGGCGGGGATGGGGCCGGTGCCGCTCGCGCAGCACCGGGTGCCCGACGCGCCCGGGCTCACCAGGTGGCTCACCGTGCGGCTCGAAGAGGCCGCCACCTGGCGGGAGTTGGCGTACGCCGTGCTGCTCGGGCTCGTGCTGTGGCCGCTGGACGCGCTCGTCGTGGCCTTCGCCGCCGGGGTTCCGCTGTTCCTGCTGGCCACACCGCTCCTGGTGGCTGTCGACGGGGAGGCGAAGGTCGTCAAGCTGTGGACGGTGGACACGTGGCCAGGCGCCTTCGGGGTCGCGGCGGCGGGTGTGCCGTTGCTCGTCCTGGGGGCGTACGCCCTGGGGCTGGCCGCCGGAGCGCGCGCCGAAGTTGCGAAAGCCCTGTTGAGCGCCCCCGGGGACGGCGAGCGCGTCACCGAACTCGTGCGCTCCCGCCTCCGGTTGGTGGACGCCTTCGAGGCGGAACGCCGCCGTATCGAGCGCGATCTCCACGACGGCGCCCAGCAGCGTCTCGTCGCCCTCACCATGACGCTCGGCCTCGCCCGCCTGGACGCCCCGCCCGGCGGCACGCTCGCCGAGCAGCTCGCCAAGGCGCACGGGGAGGCGGAGATGGTCCTGGCCGATCTCCGCGAGCTCATCCACGGCATCCATCCCAAGGTCCTCGCCGACTACGGTCTGGAAGCCGCGGTGGCGGACGCGGCGGACCGGAGCGTGGTCCCGGTGGACGTGGAGCTGGACATCCCGGGGCGGCTGCCCCAACCCGTCGAGACCGCCGCGTACTTCGTGGTCTGCGAGGCGCTCGCCAACGTGGCCAAGCACAGCGGGGCGAGCCGGGTGACCATCGGCGGCGGACACGAGGACGGGCGGCTGGTCCTCGCCGTCCGGGACGACGGACACGGCGGTGCCTCCGCCGCGCACGGCACCGGGCTCACCGGTCTCGCCGACCGGGTGTCAGTGCTCGATGGCAGACTTTCCCTGTCCAGCCCGCCGGGTGGACCGACCCTGCTGCGAGTGGAGATCCCTTGCCGGCCGACCGAGCCCCGCGCATAGTCCTCGCCGAGGACAGCGTGCTGCTGCGCGACGGACTAGTCGGGCTGCTCACGCGCTTCGGGTACGAGGTGGTCGCGGCCGTCGGCGACGCGGACGCGCTCCTCGCGGCGGCCGCCGAGCACACGCCCGACGTGGTCGTCACGGACGTCCGGATGCCGCCGGGCTTCCAGGACGAGGGGCTGCACGCGGCGGTGAGACTGCGTGAGGAGCGGCCCGGGCTGCCGGTGCTGGTGCTCAGTCAGTACGTGCAACGGGCCTACGCCGCCGAGCTTCTCGACTCCGGTGACGGGACCGGCGTCGGCTATCTGCTCAAGGACCGGGTGGGCCAGGTCGAGGAGTTCGTGGAGGCGCTGCGACAGGTGGCGGCCGGTGGCACGGTCGTGGACCCCGAAGTCGTACGGCAGCTGCTGCGCCGTCGGCGGGATCCGCTCGCCCGGCTCAGCCCGCGCGAGCGGGAGGTGCTGGCGCTGATGGCGGAGGGCAGGTCGAACGGCGCGATAGCCAAGGCGCTGGTGGTGTCGGACGCGGCTGTCGGCAAGCACATCGGCTCGATCCTCACCAAGCTGGACCTGCCGCCGGCGGACGACACGCACCGGCGGGTGCTGGCGGTGCTCGCGTACCTCAGGAGCTGAGCCCGGCCGCGTCCTCAGAGGGCCTTCGCGAAGCAGCGGCTCGACTCGTAGTGCCGGTAGTAGCCGAACTTCTCGCACGGCTCGTAGCCGCTGGATATGTACAGCGCGATGGCCTCCGGCTGCTTGTCGCCGGTCTCCAGGACCATGCGGACCCGGCCCGCCGCCCGTGCGTCCTCCTCCAGCGCCGCCAGGATGCGCCGGGCCAGCCCTCTGCCGCGTGCCTGCTCTGTCACGTACATCCGCTTGACCTCGGCGTCGCCGTCGCGGTTGCCCTCCGCGTTGGTGTCCTGGGCACGCCAGCCGCCCGTGGCGACGGGGGCGTCGCTCTCGTCGTACACGATGAGGTACGCGCCGTTCGGCGGCTCGAAGTGGGCCGGGTCCATGTGGGTGGCGTCGCCGTCGTCGCCGTAGCGGACGGCGTACTCGGCCTGGACCTCGTCGTTGAGCTTCACGGCGTCGGGGTGGTCGAAGGAGACGCGACGGATATTCATGCTTCCTACCGTATATCAATACATTCTCGAACGGGATCCCGCGTCCAGTGTGCCGGTATCGTGCCGGAGTGCTCACTGTGACCTCTGTGAATGTGAACGGACTGCGTGCCGCCGCGAAGAAGGGCTTCGTGGAGTGGCTCGCGGACACCTCCGCCGATGTGCTGTGCCTCCAGGAGGTGCGCGCCGAGCCGCAGCAGCTGCCCGAGGAGGTCCGCGCCCCCGACGGCTGGCACGTGGTGCACGCGCCCGCCGCCGCCAAGGGCCGCGCCGGCGTCTCCCTCTACACCCGCCGCGAACCCGACCGGGTCCGGATCGGCTTCGGCTCGTCCGAGTTCGACACCAGCGGCCGCTACGTCGAGGCCGACCTCCCCGGCGTCACCGTCGCCTCCCTCTACCTGCCCTCCGGCGAGGTCGGCACCGAGCGGCAGGACGAGAAGATCCGCTTCATGGACGAGTTCCTGGCGTACCTCAAGGACCTGCGCGAGCGCGCCGCCGCCGACGGCCGCGAGGTCGTCGTCTGCGGCGACTGGAACATCGCCCACCAGCCGGCCGACCTGAAGAACTGGCGCGCCAACCAGAAGAACTCCGGCTTCCTGCCACAGGAGCGGGAGTGGCTGACGCGCGTCCTGGCGCCGGACGACGGCGGCTACGTCGACGTCGTACGCGCCCTGCACCCGGACGTCGAGGGGCCGTACTCCTGGTGGTCGTACCGTGGGCGTGCCTTCGACAACGATTCAGGCTGGAGAATTGATCTTGCCGTGGCGACGCCTGGGCTCGCGGGTCGGGCCGTGAAAGCGCACGTCGAGCGGGCTGCCAGCCATGAGGAGCGGTGGTCGGATCACGCTCCCGTGACGGTCGTCTTCGGCATGTGATCAGCCGTGGGAGTGCCCACCCTCTGGCACTCCCACGGGGTTGCAGAGCCGCTCAGAGGCGTGCGCCGAGTGTGAAGGTCAGGCGGGTGGTATCCGGTCCTGCGAGCCGGACGGGGCCACCTCCGGACTGTCCTTTTCTGACGGTGACGTGGACGCCGTCGCGGAGGAGGCGTTCACGGGACATGTCACCGACTGCCGTTGCCGCGAGGCGGTAGCGGCTCAGCGTGTAGTCCTCCAGCCAGTCGGAGCGCATCGCGGCAGGGGCTGGGCAGATCTCGCCTCGTGCTGTCGCCCGGCACACGTAGTCGCCATACGGATAGCCCTTCCGAACAGCGAAGTACATGCGGCCTTCGCATCCGGAGCAGTAGGCGACGCCAGTGAGCGGGGCGGTCGTACCTCGTCTCGGGCTGCGGGTTCCGTTGGAGCGTGTCAGAAGGGCATCCTGCAGCGCGGCGAACTCGGCGTCGGACAGCAGCGGTTCACCGATGAGGACCGGGTCTCCGGACTCGTGGCGGACCGTCTGCCCACCGTGTGTGCGGTGACCCATCAGTGACGGGCTGCGCAGCACCTTGGACAGGGTGCCCGAGGTCCAACGGAACCGCTCGAAGTCACGTCCGTGACGGCGACCACCCATCGGGCGTCCCTGGAGCTGGGCGTGGCGGTCACGTGGCACGGGTACACCGGATTCGTTCAGGCGGCGTGCGATGGCGACCAGGGACCGTCCGGCGTGAACGTCGTCGACGATCACGCGGACCAGCCCGGCGGTTTCCGGGTCGGGAGCCAGGCACCAGCCGCTTCCCGAGGGGTGCGGAGCCTTCTGGTAGCCGAACGGGACCAGTCCGCCCCCGTAGCGACCGGCCGCGCGCAGCGCTTGGTGGCTGCTCGTGAGCCGGTTCGAGATGGTGCGGGCTTCTTGCTCCGCGTCGTGGGCCAGCTCCATGGACCGGCGAAGGGTGGAGCCGTCGGCCTGGGGCGTCACCACGAGCGGGTCGTCGGCTTCCGGCACTCCGAAGACGAGTGTTCTGTCGTGCTGCTGCCCCCAGGCGACCAACTCGACCATGTGCGCCACGGAGCGCACGGCCCGATCCACGTGCGACCACACCACGGCCTCGTAGTCCTGAGGCCGAAGCAGCCAGGCTGACAGCGATGGCCTCTCGAACGGGGATGTCCTGCGGGCTGAGACTCCGAGGTCCGTGGCCTCGGCGACCAGTGTGAAGCCAAGTCTTTCGGTGGAGAGTTGGATGGCGGATCGCTGCCGCTCCGGCGAAGTGGTCACGCTGGTGACACAGCTGAGGCGCAGGGCGGCAATGGCCCTTGGGGGTTGAGGACTACGCTTGGACACGTCGACGCTCCTCGAAAGTGTCGGCCACACCCCGGGACTGGTCGCACAGTCGCCGGGGCCTTTTCGATCTCACTCTCGGGCTACGAACGTGACTTCGTGCATGACTGCCTGGAAAGTGCCTCGATGGAGTGAATACTCATGAAACACCGGGCACTTGGGGAAACGGGTGGCCTGAGGGTCTAGTCCCGCTTGCGCAACCGCCGGTCCAGTGCCAGGGACAGTTCCGCCTCCACCACGCTTCTCGCGAGGGGGCGCAGGCGTTGCATGTCGTTCTCCGTGGCGTGGCGGAGGACCAGTTCGGCGAACATCTCGGCGAGGTCGTCGACGTGTTCGCGGACGCGTTTGCCCACGGCGAGGACCTCGGCGAGGGGGATGCCCTCCGCGACGAGGGCGGAGGAGACGTCGAGGAGGCGGCGGCTGATGTGGACGATCTCGTCGCCGTCGGTGCCGAGGTAGCCGAGGTCCAGGGCGGTCGCGAGGTTCTCCGTGGTGACCTGGCCCTCGAAGCGGGCGGCGAGTTCCTCGGGGGTGAGGCGGACCGGTTCCTCTTCGGTGGGGGTGGCCACGCCCAGGAGGTCGGCGACATCGCGGCCGTGGTCGAGGGCCTCGGCCAGTTCCGCGATGCCGGTGAGGGTGTGGCCGCGTTCCAGGAGGGCGGCGATGGTGCGCAGCCGGGCCAGGTGGTGGTCGTCGTACCAGGCGATACGGCCCTCGCGGCGGGGCGGCGGGATCAGTTTGCGTTCGCGGTAGAAGCGCAGGGTGCGCGGTGTGATGCCGGCCAGGCGGGCCAATTCCTCCATGCGGTACTCGCGCTTCTCGGTCACGCGCGCAGCCTATGTTGTACCTCCGGTAACTTTCCCTCTCCCGCCCCCTACCCATCGGTAAGGAGCTGTCCTACCCTCCCATTGCGCCAGTGTTCACTGGCGGAGTCCGAGAAGAGCGATGCGTGGAGGCTTCGGGATGACCGAGCACGAGCATGTGCGGGTGGCGGTGATCGGGTCCGGGTTCGGCGGGCTCGGGGCCGCCGTGCGGCTGCGGCGCGAAGGTGTCACCGACTTCGTCGTCCTGGAACGGGCCGGCAGCGTGGGGGGTACGTGGCGCGACAACAGTTACCCCGGGTGCGCCTGTGACGTGCCGTCCCATCTCTACTCCTTCTCCTTCGCGCCCAATCCCGACTGGCCGCGCACCTTCTCCGGGCAGGAGCACATCCGGGCCTATCTGGAGCACGTGGCCGACGTCTTCCGGCTGCGGCCCCACCTCCGCTTCGACTCCGAGGTCAAGATGATGACCTGGGACGCGGACCGGCTCCGCTGGGACATCGAGACCAGCAGCGGGCGGCTCTCCGCCGACCTCGTCGTCTCCGCCACCGGACCGCTGTCCGACCCGAAGATCCCCGACATCCCGGGGCTGGACTCCTTCCCCGGCAAGGTCTTCCACTCCGCCCGCTGGGACCACGACTACGATCTGCGCGGCAAGCGGGTCGCCATGATCGGGACGGGGGCCTCCGCGATCCAGATCGTGCCGGCGATCCAGCCCCTCGCGGAGAAGCTCACCCTCTTCCAGCGCACCCCGCCCTGGGTGATGCCCCGTGTCGACCGGCCCATCACCGGCTTCGAGCGCAGGCTGCACCAGCAGCTGCCCTTCACCACCTACGCCCGGCGCGGACTCCTGTGGGGCATCCGGGAGTTGCAGGTCCAGGCCTTCACCAAGCGGCCCAACGAACTCGGGCTGGTCGAGAAGCTGGCCAAGGGCAACATGGCCCGTGCCATCAAGGACCCCGCCCTGCGGGCCAAGCTGACCCCCGACTACCGCATCGGCTGCAAGCGGATCCTGCTCAGCAGCGCGTACTACCCGGCGGTCGCCCAGCCCAATGTGGACCTGGTCACGAGCGGGCTCAGCGAGGTCCGCGGCTCCACCCTCGTCGCCGCCGACGGCAGCGAGGTCGAGGCCGACGCGATCGTCTTCGGCACCGGCTTCCATGTCACCGACATGCCGATCGCCGACCGGGTCGTGGGCGTGGACGGGCGCACCCTCGCCGAGGCGTGGAAGGGCGGGATGGAGGCCCTGCGCGGCGCCTCCGCCGCCGGGTTCCCCAACTGGATGACGATCATCGGGCCCAACACCGGGCTCGGGAACTCCTCGATGATCCTGATGATCGAGTCCCAGCTGAACTACATGGCCGACTTCGTACGGCAGCTCGACGTCCTCGGCGGCCGCGCCGCCCTCGACGCCCGGCCCGGCGCCGTGCACGCCTGGAACCGGCGGGTGCAGGAACGCATGAAGCGCACGGTGTGGAACACCGGCGGCTGCACCAGCTGGTACCTCGATGCCAATGGCCGCAACACCACCGTCTGGCCGGGCACCACGACCGAGTTCCGGCGCGCGACACGGCGCGTGGACCTCGCCGAGTACGAGGTGCTGCGGGTGCCCGCCCGTGCGGAGGTGAGCGCCCCGTGAGCCGGCTCCTGCACGTCTCCTCCGGGCCGTACGCCCCACCCGTCCCCGCCCGTGAGCTGACCGCCGTCTCCGCCGACGGCGCACGTCTGCACGTCGAGGTGCACGGGCCCGAGAACGCGCCCCCCGTCGTCCTCGCGCACGGCTGGACCTGCTCGACCGCCTTCTGGGCGGCGCAGATTCGCGACCTCGCCGTCGACCACCGGGTCATCGCCTACGACCAGCGCGGCCACGGACGCAGCCCGGCGAGCCCGGCATGCAGCACCGACGCCCTCGCCGACGACTTCGAGGCCGTACTGAAGGCGACTCTCGCGCCCGGTGAGAAGGCCGTGATCGCCGGTCACTCCATGGGCGGGATGACGGTGATGGCGGCGGCCGGCCGGGCCGCCTTCCGGGAGCACGCCGTCGCCGTCCTGCTGTGCAGCACCGGTTCCTCGCGGCTGGTCGCCGAGTCGACCGTCGTACCGATGCGGCCCGGACGGCCGCGGACCTGGCTGACCAAGCACATCCTCGGCTCGCGGGCGCCGCTCGGGCCGGTCACACCGCTCGCGCGGCGGATCCTCAAGTACGGGACGATGGGCCCCGGTTCGGCCCCGCACATGGTCGAGGCGTGCGCGCGGATCGTGCACGCGTGTCCGCGCAAGGTGCGCCACGCCTGGTCGCACGTCCTCGATCTGCTCGACCTCGACCACGGGGTGCGGTCGCTGGACGTGCCCACGGCCGTCGTCGTCGGCACGGCCGACCGGTTGACGCCGCCCGTGCACGCGCGTTCGCTGGTGGCTGCACTGCCGAACTGTGTCGGGCTCACCGAACTGCCCGGACTCGGGCACATGACGCCCGTGGAGGCGCCCGAGCTGGTCACCGGGAAGATCCGGGACCTCGTGACGACGTACGCAACGATCAAGGAGGGTGCATGAGCAGGGTCAGCCTCGAAGGACAGGTGGCCGTCGTCACCGGAGCGGCGCGCGGTGTCGGTGAGCTGCTCGCCCGCAAGCTGTCGGCGCGCGGGGCGAAGGTGGCGCTGGTCGGCCTGGAGCCGGACGCCCTCAAGCAGGTCTCCGAGCGGCTGCACACCGACAGCGACCACTGGTTCGCCGATGTCACCGACCACGAGGCGATGGCTCAGGTCGCGCGGGAGGTGAAGGAGCGGTTCGGGAAGGTCGACATCGTGGTGGCCAACGCCGGTGTGGCCAGCGGCGGTCCCTTCGTCGGCTCCGATCCGGAGGCGTGGCGGCGGGTGATCGAGGTCAACCTGATCGGGTCCGCGGTGACCGCCCGCGCCTTCCTGCCCGCGCTGATGGAGAGCCGGGGGTATCTGCTGCAGATCGCCTCGCTGGCCGCCATCACCCCGGCGCCGATGATGACCGCGTACTGCGCGTCCAAGTCCGGTGTGGAGGCGTTCGCGCACAGTCTGCGGTCCGAGGTCGGCTACAAGGGCGTGCGGGTCGGGGTCGGTTACCTGTCGTGGACCGACACCGACATGGTGCGCGGGGCCGATCAGGAGGACGTCATGCGGGAGTTGCGGCAGCGACTGCCGTGGCCGGCCAACAAGACGTATCCGCTGGGCCCCGCGGTCGACCGGATCGTGGCCGGCATCGAGCGGCGCTCCAGCCATGTGTACGGGCAGGGGTGGCTGCGCGGGACGCAGGGGGTGCGCGGGTATCTGCCGGGGCTGATCGGGACGGTCGGACAGCGGGAGATGCGGCGGTTCGGGGACCGGCTGGCGGGGATCCGCTCGGGGCTCGTGGGTGCGGGTGGGGCGGCCGACGAGGAGGCGCGCGCTACACGCCGTAACTGATCGAAATGCGCGCTCTGTCCCGGCGTGTGAATCTGGTCGAGGCCCCGGCTCGGGGCTCATCCCCTCACCCGCTTCGGGAGTGAACCCACATGGGTATGAAGGACCAGTTCCAGGACAAGTCCGAGCAGTGGCAGGAGCAGGCCAAGCAGAAGGCCCAGCAGGCCAGGGAGCAGGGCCAGCAGCGCGGCAAGCAGCGCGACGAGGAGACGGAACGGCTCCAGCAGGAGGAGCAGGACCGTATCGACATGGACTACGACGCGTAGCGCTGCGCTTGGCTTGAGCCGTTGAACGTGGGGTGCCCTGTGTGTTGGGGTGCCCCACGTTCGCGTTGCCGTTTCGAGGTGCGTAGTTGGGTGCGGGCGGGTGGGGGCTGGTCGCGCAGTTCCCCGCGCCCCCAGGTGGGTGCACCCAGCGTTTCTCAAGATCTGGGCGGCAACTTCGGCCTCGACCTGTCCGGTACGTTCGTGTAGTCCGGGGGCGTTGCCGGTGGGCTCGTCGTCAGCAGGTCCACTGCCAGCCTCACCGCGTCGTCGAGCTGTACATGCCTTCCCTCCGCCCAGTCCAGTGGTGTCCTCAGGACCTCCAGGTCCGGTGTCACGCCCCGGTTCTCCACTGTCCAGCCGTACGCGTCGAACCATGCCGCGTTCATCGGCACCGTGATCACCGTGCCGTCGCCGAGGCTGTGGCGGCCGGTCATGCCGACCACTCCGCCCCAGGTGCGCTGGCCCACCACGGGGCCGAGCTTCAGCAGCTTGAAGGCGGCCGTGATCATGTCGCCGTCCGAGGAGGTCGCCTCGTCGGCGAGGGCGACCACCGGGCCCCGGGGGGCGTTGGAGGCGTACGACACCGGCTGGGCGTTCCGGGTCAGGTCCCAGCCGAGGATCGTGCGGGTGAGCTTCTCCACCACCAACTCGCTGATGTGGCCGCCCGCGTTGCCGCGCACGTCGACGATGAGGGCGGGGCGGGAGACCTCCAGGCGCAGGTCGCGGTTGAACTGGGCCCAGCCCGAGCCGCCCATGTCGGGGATGTGGAGGTAGCCGCAGCGGCCGCCGCTCAACTCGCGTACGACCTCCCGGCGTTTGGCCACCCAGTCCTGATAGCGCAGGGGGCGTTCGTCGGTGAGGGGGACCACCGCCACCCGCCTCGCCCGGCCCTCGCCCTCCGCCGGGGTGAACGTCAGCTCCACCGTCGTACCGCCCGCGCCCGCCAGCAGCGGAAACGGGCCTGTCGCCGCGTCCACCGGGCGGCCGTCCACGTGGGTCAGGACCGCGCCCTCGCGGATGCCGGTACCGGCCAGCGGGGAGCGGGCCTTGGAGTCGGAGGAGTCGCCGGGGAGGATGCGCTTGACCGTCCAACCGGCTTCCCGGCGTACGAAGTTGGCGCCCAGGAGGCCCTGGCGGCGCTGGTAGTGGGGCGGGCCCTCGTTGCGGCGGGCCGCCGTCACGTAGGCGTGCGAGGTGCCCAGCTCGCCCAGGACCTCGCGGAGCAGATCCGCGAACTCGTCCGGGGTCGCGACCCGTTCGACCAGGGGGCGGTACTGCGCCAGCACCTCCGCCCAGTCGATGCCGCACATGTCCGGCTCCCAGAAGTACGCGCGGATCAGCCGGCCGGCCTCCTCGTACGACTGGCGCCACTCCGCCCCCGGGTCGACCTCGTGCAGGATGCGGCGGGCGTCGATCCAGACGGTGGAGTCGCTGTCGCCGGACTCGGTGGCGGGGACCGCGCGCAGCTCGCCCTCGTCGACGACGACCAGGCGTGAGCCGTCGCCGCTCACCGCGAACCAGTCGAGGTGCTCGATCAGTTCGGACTTCTTCGCCTTGGTGATGTTGAAGTGTTCGAGGGTGGGGCGGCCGGTGGTGTCGTCCGGGTTCGCGAAGGTCTCGCCGAGCGCCCCCGAGATCGGCCAGCGCAGCCAGACCAGTCCGCCGCCCGCCACCGGGTACAGCGCCGAGTACTTCGAGGCGGTGACCGGGAACGGGGTCACGCGGCTCTCCAGGCCCTCCACCTCGACCGTGACGGTGCTGCCGTCGTCCGGTTCGTCCTCCGCCGGGTCCAGGCCGCCCGCCGCCGGGCGGCCCTCGGGGGTGAGCGCGAAGGGGGAGGGGGTCGCCGAGGACAGGGGGACCAGGTAGGGGCGGCAGCCGAGCGGGAAGGACAGGTCCCCGGTGTGGACGTCGTAGACCGGGTCGAAGCCCCGCCAGGAGAGGAAGGCCAGATAGCGGCCGTCCCTGGTGAAGACCGGGTTCTCGTCCTCGAAGCGGCCGTTGGTGACGTCGACGATCAGACGGTCCTTCATGCGGGCCATCTTGATCTGGCGCAGCGAACGGCCGATGCCGGGGTGGGACCAGGTCAGCCAGGCCCCGTCCGGGGAGAAGGCGAGGTCGCGGACCGGGCCGTTGATGGAGCGGATGAGCTCGGTGACCTCGCCGTTGGAGTCCTCCGTTGCGTCGATGAGGAGGAGGCGGCCGTCGTGGGCGGCGATGGCCAGGCGCTCGCCCCGCGGGTCGGCGACCATCTCCAGGACCCGGCCCAGTTCGCCCGAGGCCAGCCGCCGGGGGTCGCGGTCGCCCGTCGCCCGGGGGAGGTAGGCGATCTCCACCGCGTCCTCGCCCTCCGCGTCCGTCACGTAGGCGACCTGGCCGACCGAGCCGAGCATCTCCGGGAGCCGCACCCGTACGCCCGGAGTGTCGGTGATGGTGCGGGCGGGGCCGTCGCGGTGGGTCAGCCAGTACAGGCTGCCGCGGACGACGACGGCGCTCGCGCGGCCCGTCTCGTCGACCGAGACGCCGTCCACGTGCTGGGCGGCCGGCACCGGGTACGTACGGCGGCCGGTGCGCGGCCCGCTCAGCCGTACGTCGAGTCTGCGCGGCTCGTCGGCGAGATCGTCCACGATCCACAGGTCGCCCGCGCACTGGTACACCACCCGGGTGCCGTCGCTCGCCGCGTGCCGGGCGTAGAAGGCGTCGTGGTCGGTGTGGCGGCGCAGGTCGGAGCCGTCGTGGGCGCAGGAGTAGAGGTTGCCGACGCCCTCGTGGTCGGAGAGGAAGGCGATCCGGCCGCCGACGAACATGGGGGAGTGGAGGTGGCCCTCCAGGCCTTCGAGGAGGCGGTGGCCGTGCAGCCACAGCCGTCCGGTGGCCCCGCCCCGGTAGCGCTTCCAGGCGGCCGGCTCGTGCGGCGGGGTGCCGGTGAGCAGGAGGGTTCTGCGGTCGCCGTCGAGGTCGGCGACCTGGATGTCGCAGGCCGGGCCCCAGGGGAGCTTGCGGCCGGGGTCGCCGTCGGTGGGGACCTTGTAGGCCCAGGTGAAGTAGGAGAAGGGCTCGCCGTGGGAGGCGACGGCCAGGATCTGGGCGTCCTTGTCCCCGTCGGGGGGCGTCCAGCCGCAGACCTGGGTGTCCGCCGAGCCCCAGTACGTCAGCCGTCGGCCCGGACCGCCCTCCACGTCCACGAGATGGATCTCCGGGACCAGGCTCCGCCAGCTCGTGTACGCGAGGTGGCGGCCGTCGGGGGAGAAACGGGGGTGGCCCACTTTGGTGCGGTCGGCGGTGAGACGCCAGGCGCGTCCCTTCCCGTCGAGGGGGGCCAGCCACAGGTCGTCCTCGGCCACGAAGCACAGCAGGTCGCCGCTCAGATGCGGCAGGCGCAGATAGCTCACCTCCCCATGCTTTTCCGGGGGATGGGCCTGGGCAACTCAGGACAAACGGTCGAGTCCTGATCCAGGGTGAGCCAGGACACGTACGAAACGGTTTCGTTTCGAATGGGGATGCGCTACATTCGTCCTGTACGAAACCGTGTCGTTCGGAGTGGGAGGCGGACATCATGACCGAGGTCGCAACGGCGCGTCGCAGTCGGATCACGCCCGAGCGCGAGGCCGAGCTGTACGCGGCCGTGCTCGAACTGCTCCGCGAGGTCGGCTACGACGCCCTCACCATGGACGCCGTGGCGGCCCGCACCAAGTCCAGCAAGGCGACGCTCTACCGTCAGTGGGGCGGCAAGCCCGAGCTGGTGGTGAAGGCGATGAAGAGCCAGAAGCCGGGCGGCAGCATCTCCGACGTCGACACCGGAACCCTGCGCGGTGACCTCCACACCCTCGTCTCCCGCGAGGACGACTGCGCCATGGAGCGGAACTCCGACCTGATGCGGGCCATGGCCATGGCCGTGCACGGGAATCCGGAGCTGATGAAGGCCTTCAGGGAACTCCTCGTCGAACCCGAGATGGACGAGTTCAAGAAGGTCATGCAGCGCGCGGTCGACCGCGGTGAGGTCCGGGCCGACTGCCCGGCGCTGGACTACATCATCCACATGATGGTCGGGGCGTTCGCGACCCGCACGATGATCGACCAGCTGCCTCCGACGCAGTCGTTCCTCACCTCGTACATCGACGCCGTGGTCCTCCCTGCCCTCGGCGCACCCACCACCTGAGTTCCCCCTTCCCCGTAGCCCCGTAGCAGCACCTGACGTCACCGCTCAAGTCGTCGGGACGATCACCCATGTCCCCACCGGGTCGATCACCCCTTCCCTGCACCGCCCCAACGACCTGACCGGGAGTACGCCCACGTGGCCACGTTCCTCTACAAACTCGGCCGGCTCGCCTTCCGGCGACGGCATTTCGTCGCCCTGATATGGGTCGCCCTGCTGACGCTCGCGGGCGTCGGCGCGGCCAGCGCCCCCAGTGCCGGATCCACCTCCTTCTCCATTCCGGGGACCGAGGCGCAGAAGGCCTTCGACCTGCTGGAACAGCGCTTCCCCGGCAGCAGCGCGGACGGCGGGACCGGACGCATCGTCTTCAAGGCGCCCGAGGGCGAGAAGATGACGGACGCCGCCAACAAGGCGACCGTCGCCAAGACCGTCAAGGAACTGAGCGACGGCTCCGAGGTCGTCTCCGTCTCCGACCCGTTCACGACGAACGCCGTGAGCAAGGACGGCACCGTCGCCTACACCTCGGTGAAGTACGACGCCCCCGGCATGGAACTGGCCGACTCGACCAGGGACGCCCTGGAGAAGGCCGGCGACGACGCCCGCGCCACCGGACTGACCGTCGACATCGGCGGCGACGCGCTCCAGGCCGCGGCCGAACCGGGAGCGATCGGCGAGGTCATCGGCCTCGCCATCGCCGCCGTCGTCCTCGTCATCACGCTGGGCTCGCTGGTCGCGGCCGGACTGCCGCTGCTGACCGCGATCATCGGCGTCGGCATCGGCGTCTCCACCATCACCGCCCTCGCCAACGCGCTCGACCTCGGCGACACCACCTCCACGCTCGCCCTGATGATCGGACTCGCGGTCGGCATCGACTACGCGCTGTTCATCGTCTCCCGCTACCGCGGCGAACTGGCCGACGGCCGCGACCGGGAGGAAGCGGCGGGCCGGGCCGCCGGCACCGCCGGTTCGGCCGTGGTCTTCGCGGGACTCACCGTCGTGATCGCCCTGGCGGGCCTCGCGGTCGTCAACGTCCCGATGCTCACCAAGATGGGCCTCGCGGCCGCCGGCACGGTCGTGGTCGCCGTCCTCATCGCGCTCACCATGGTCCCGGCACTGCTCGGATACGCGGGCAAGAAGGTCCGGCCCGCGGGGGAGAAGCGCAAGCCGAAGAAGGCCTCGCAGGCACCGGACAAGCCCGCCCTCGGCGTCCGCTGGGCCAGCTTCGTCATCCGCCGCCCCGCCGCCGTGCTGCTGCTCGGCGTGCTCGGCCTCGGCGCGATCGCCGTCCCGGCCACCCAGCTGGAACTGGGCCTGCCCGACGACGGCTCCCAGCCGACGTCCACGACCCAGCGCCGCGCCTACGACCTGCTGTCGGAGGGCTTCGGTCCCGGCTTCAACGGCCCCCTGATGATCGTGGTCGACGCCAAGAACAGCGACGACCCGAAGGCCGCGGCCACCACCGTGGCCGACGGGATCAAGGACCTCAAGGACGTCGTGACGGTGACCCCGGCGACGTTCAACAAGGCCGGCGACACCGCGATGATCACCGTGATCCCGGACTCCAAGCCGTCCTCGACACAGACCGAGGACCTGGTCCACGCCATCCGTGACCAGGGCGCCGACGTCTTGGCCGACACGGACGCGAACGTCCTGGTCACCGGCACCACCGCGATGAACATCGACTTCTCGCAGAAGCTCAACGACGCCCTGATCCCGTATCTGGGCCTGGTGGTCGGCCTTGCCTTCCTCCTCCTGATCGTGGTCTTCCGCTCGATCCTGGTCCCGCTGAAGGCGGCCCTCGGCTTCCTGCTCAGCGTGCTCGCCGCGCTCGGCGCCGTCGTCGCGGTCTTCCAGTGGGGCTGGCTGAGCGGCCTGATCGGCGTCGAGGAGACCGGCCCGATCATGTCGATGATGCCGATCTTCATGGTCGGCGTGGTCTTCGGCCTCGCGATGGACTACGAGGTGTTCCTCGTGACCCGGATGCGGGAGGCCTACGTCCACGGCGAGAGCCCGAGCCAGGCCATCGTGACCGGCTTCCGGCACAGCTCCCGGGTCGTGGTCGCCGCCGCGATCATCATGATGGCCGTCTTCGGCGGCTTCATCAGCTCCAGCGAGTCGATGATCAAGATGATCGGCTTCGGCCTCGCGATCGCCGTCTTCTTCGACGCGTTCGTGGTCCGCATGGCGATCGTCCCGGCGGTGCTGGCGCTGCTCGGGAAGAAGGCCTGGTGGCTGCCGAAGTGGCTGGACCGCGCCCTGCCCAACGTGGACGTCGAGGGCGAGGGGCTGCGCAGCCTGGACGACGACAAGAAGGACGAGGACCGGGAGCTCGTACGGGTCTGATCCGAGCCCTTCTCCGAAGCCGTGGTGTAGCCCGCTACACCACGGCTTCGGCAGTCCGCTCCCTCGTGGCGGCGAACGCGGGACGGGAGTGTGGAGGACAGCTGGAAACCCCCTCCACCCGCAAAGGAAACTCCCATGGCCGCTCGTTCCCCGCTCGCCGCCGTCAAGAAGTTCGTCGCCGACCTGGTCCTCTGGCAGCTCTTCGTGGGCGGTCTCGCCGCCGGCGTGGCCGCGGGCGCCGTGTTCGACGGCACGCAGAAGGACGTGGTCACGGCCGTCGGCGGGATCGTGGCGCTGATCACGGGCTCCCGTATCGCCAAGAAGCCGAAGATCAAGGCGTTCCTGTCGCGGCCCGGCACCCTGTGGTTCCTGTTCCTGTTCAACGGCGGCACGGCCGTCGCGATGTACTTCACGATGGACGGGGTGAAGGGCGTCATCGCCGCGGCGATGATGGGCCTGGTCTCGCTGGGCGCCGCCGGCGGCATCGTCGCGGGCCACCGCAAGCGGGCCGAGGCCGAGGCCGTTGTCAGTGCCCGGGTCTAGCCTTGCGACCATGACCACACTGCCTGACCGCCCCCGTACGGCGCTGCTCGTCATCGATGTCCAGAACGGCGTCGTGGCCGAGGCCCACCGGCGCGGCGAGGTCGTCGCCAACATCGCGGCCCTCGTCGAGCGGGCCCGCGCCGAGGAGATACCGGTCGTCTGGGTCCAGCACTCCGACGACGACCTCCGCCGGGGCAGCGAGGACTGGAAGTACGTCGCGGAGCTGCCCCGCCGGGACTCCGAGCCGCTGGTCCACAAGAGCTACGGCGACTCCTTCGAGGGCACCGACCTGGAGGAGGTCCTCGCCGGTGCCGGCGTCGGACGCCTCGTCGTCAGCGGTGCGGAGAGCGACGCCTGCATCCGCTCCACGATCCACGGGGCGTTCGTCCGCGGCTACGACGTGACGCTGGCCGCCGACGCCCACACCACCGGCGACAAGAGCGCGTGGGGCGCCCCGCCGCCGGAGCAGGTCATCGGCCACACGAACCTGTACTGGCGGTACCAGACGGCGCCGGGGCGGACCGCGGAGGTCGTGGAGACCAAGGACGTGACCTTCGAGGGCTCCGCTTAAACGGTCGCTCGGCTCCCGCACCCACCACTAGCGTGCGGTGCATGACGACGACCGACGCCCACCCCCTGTTCGCCGCGGCCCTCGACACCCTCGGCCTCGGTGAGCTGCACGCCGAGATCCGCCGCTTCCCGGACGCCACCCGTACCGCCGCCGAGGCCGCCGCGGCGATCGGCTGCGAGCTGAGCCAGATCTGCAAGTCCCTGATCTTCGCGGCGGACGGCGTCCCGGTCCTGGTGCTCATGGACGGCGCGTCCCGGGTGGACGTGGAGCGGGTACGGCAGGAACTGGGCGCCGCAAAGGTGACACGGGCCAAGGCGGACGTCGTACGGGAGACGACCGGGTACGCCATCGGCGGCGTACCGCCCTTCGGGCACCGGACCCGGACCCGGGTCCTCGCGGACCGTTCGCTGCTCGACCACGCCGTCGTGTGGGCGGCGGCCGGCACGCCGTACACCGTCTTCCCCATGGAGCCCAAGGCGCTGATCGCGCACGCGGGCGCCACGCTGGTGGACGTCCGGGAGCAGACCGCGTGACCCCGCTGGTCACCACGGCCGTCCTGCTCGCCGCGGTCACCCACGCCAGCTGGAACGCCATCGCGCACAAGATCACCGACAAGCTGGTCGGGTTCACGCTCATCGCGGGCGGCGGGATGCTGATCGGCCTGGCGATGGTGCCGTTCGTGGCGATACCGGCGGCGGGGGCGTGGCCGTATCTCCTCGCCTCCGCCCTGATCCACGTCGTCTACTACATGCTGCTGATGACGTCCTTCCGGCTGGGTGACTTCGGACAGGCCTATCCGATCGCCCGAGGCAGCGCGCCTCTCGTCGTCACCGTGCTCGCCGCCCTCTTCGCCCACGAGGTGCCCGACGGGTGGGCCGCCGCCGGAATCGGCGTGTCCTGTGCGGGACTCACCGGCGTCGCGCTGTGGGGACTGCGGGGGCATCGGCCCAACTGGGCGGCGATCGGGGCCGCGTTGGCGACGGGCCTGTCCATCGCCGCGTACACGGTCGTCGACGGGCTCGGGGTACGCGCCTCCGGGTCGTCGCTCGGGTACATCGCCTGGCTGATGGCCATCGAGGGCGTGTTCGTACCGGTGTACGCGCTCTACCACTGGCGCGGGCGACTGGTCGCCGAACTCCGGCCGTTCGTGGCGGTCGGACTGCTCGGCGCCGCCCTCTCCGTCGCCGCGTACGGACTGGTCCTGTGGGCCCAGACCAAGGCGGAACTGGCACCCATCGCGGCCCTGCGCGAGTCGTCCATCATCGTGGGCGCGGCGATCGGGGCGGTGTTCTTCAAGGAGCGGTTCGGGATGCCGAGGATCGCCGCGGCGGGGCTGCTGGTGGTGGGGATCGGGCTGATGCTGCACGCCGGATAGACCCGTACGGGTGAACCGCGCACGTACGCGGCGGTTTCTCTGGTAGCAACGGCCCCATGGGCGGCGTTTTCATCAACTACCGCAGAGGCGACCACTCGGAGACGGTGGAGCACCTCTACGCGGAACTCGACCGGCACTTCGGCAGGGGCCAGGTGTTCCTGGACCGGCCGTCCATCGTGCCGGGCCAGCGCTTCTCGGACACGCTGCGGGCGCGCGTCGACGACTGCGAGGTGCTGCTCGCCGTGATCCACCCGGGGTGGGCGGACGTCCGGGACGGGTCCGGGGCGCGGCGGCTGGACGACGCGGAGGACTGGGTCCGCCGGGAGATCGAGCAGGCCCTGGCGAGCGGCAGGACACTGATCCCGGTGTTCCTGGACGGGGTCACCGCGCCGCGGCCCGCCGAACTGCCGCCCTCGATCCGGGAACTCGTCGGCCGCAACGGCCAGCCGCTGCGCCGGACGCACTGGGCGTCGGACCTCGCGGAACTGATCGCCGTACTGGAAGGGCTGGTGCGCCCGGACTGGCGGCCCGTCCCGGCACCCGAGGAGCGCGGGACGCGGCCCGGGCGGTGGCTCGGCGCCCTCACCGCGGTGCTCGCCTGCGCGGTGCTGGCCGGGGTGCCCGCGCTGCCGCAGGACGACAGCTGGGCCGGCACGGACGTCCTGCCGTACACCCTGAGCGCCGCCCTGATGTCGACCGTGCTGCTGTGCGCGCCGTTCCTCGCGGTCGTCGCCGTCCGGCTCGTCCGGCGGTCCGTCGACGACCTGGAGCGCGAACTGCACGCGGTCCGGCACCGGACGTACATCCGGCACACCTGGCCGATCGGCCTGGGGATCGTCCTGGTCGGCGGGTACGGGGCGTCGCACGGGGACCAGGGCATGCTGGTGGCGCTCGTGTCGCTGCTGGTGCTCGGGGTCGGAGTCGCCCGCGGGGCCGTCACCCACCTGCGCCTGAGACGGCGGGACGACGACCTGTGGGCGCGCTGGCCGCACCGGCTGCCCGAGCGCGTGCACCGGGCCGAACTGCGCCGAGCGGTCGCCCGCCTCCATGTCCGCCTCGACGGGATGACGCCCCCGCTCTCGCTCGAACAGCGCGAGAAGGCGGCCTGGGAGCTCGACGACATCGCCGACGCGGTACGGCGGGTGGAGCGCGAGGCGGCGCGGACCCGCCGTGCGTGGCTGAGCGGGGACCATCCCTGGATGTTCGCCGGCTACGTCCTGTGGCTGGCCCTGACGGCAGCGCTGTTCGTGGCGTCGGGACTCGCCTACGCCGCCGCGGGGCAGGGGACGGTCCGCCGGTACGTGGTGATGGGGGCCGCCGCCCTGATCGGCGCCGCCCTGGCGCTGGGCACGCTGGAGACCGCCCACCGCTACCAGCGGCGCCAACGCCGTGAGCTGGCCCGACAGGTCACCGGGTTCCGGGACGGCCTGCTGGGCAGGGTCGAGCGGCTGAGCCTGCCCCCGCGCACCAAGCCCACCGCCCCCGCCCGGCGGCCCGAGGAGTACGCCGAACCCGACTAGGCGGGGCCACCCCCTGAGGAGCACTCTGGAAGGAGTTCTTCCGGAGGTGATCGTCATGATGCACACCACTGTGGGATGGCACGTCGAGATGGAGTTCCAGGAGGACGACGAACACACGAGGGCGGTCGCGATGGTGCGCCTGCCCGACGGCTCCGAGGTACGGGCCCACGGGCAGGCCAGCCGCCACCACACCGACTCCAACCAGCCGAGGGTGGGCGAGGAGATCGCGGGCGCCCGCGCGCTCAACGACCTCGCGATGCAGATGCTGGCCAAGGCGCACGGGGAGATCGACTCGGCGTCCGGGCGGACGTCGCATCCGATCCACGTCTAGTCCGAGCCACGTCCGGCCACGCCTACAGGGCGGCCCGCACCGCCCGCACCAGCGCCTGCGCGCGCGGGTCCGCCGTGACCGTCTTGCGCAGGCCGTTGGTCACATAGCCGAACGCGATGCCCGTCTCCGGGTCGGCGAAGCCGAGGGCGCCGCCGCGGCCCGGGTGGCCGAAGGAGCCGGGGCCGAGGAACGGCGACGCGCTGCCGTGCAGCATGTAGCCGAGCCCGAAGCGGGTGTTGATCACCAGCACCCGGTCGGGCCCGGCGGACTCCTCCGCGCGGGCCAGCGCGACGGTCGCCGGCGTGAACAGCCGTACGCCGTCGACCTCGCCGATCAGCGCCGCGTAGACCCGGGCCAGCCCGTCCGCCGTCGCGATGCCGTTCGTCGCGGGCAGGGCGCTCGCGCGGTACGCCGGGTCGTTCTGGTCCGGGAAGGGGGTGATCGCGCCGAACGCGCGGTTGGTGAGGGAGTCCGGGTCGGTGTAGGCCTCGGTGACCGAACGCCTGGGGCGGGCGCGCAGGGTGCCGGTGGCCTCGGGCGCCTCGACGCGGCCGACCCGCCCGACCCGGTGCGCCTGTGCCTCGGGCAGCCCCAGCCACAGATCCGCGTCCAGCGGCCCCGCGATCTCCGCCGCGATCCACTCACCGGCGCCGCGTCCCGTCACCCGCCGCACGAGTTCGTCGAGCAGCCAGCCGTACGTCAGCGCGTGATACCCGTGGTCCGTGCCGGGCTCCCAGACGGGCGCCTGGGCCGCGACCGCCGCAGGGCCCCTCAGCGGGTCCAGGGCCTCCTGCGGGGTGAGCGGGTGGTCCAGCACCGGCAGTCCGGCCCGGTGGTTCAGCACCTGCCGGACCAGGACCCGCTCCTTGCCCCGCGCCTTGAACTCCGGCCAGTACGCGGCCACCGGCGCGTCCAGGTCCAGCAGTCCGCGCTGGGCCAGCAGCAGGGGTACGGCGGCGGCGACGCCCTTGGTCGCCGAGCGCATGATCTGGGCGGTGCCCCGCTGCCAGGGTTCGGTGCCGTCGACGTCCCTGGTCCCGGCCCACAGATCGACGACCCTGCGGCCGTCCCGGTACACGGCGACCGCCGCGCCCCGGTCCCCGAGCGCCTCGAAGTTCCTGACGAACGCGTCCCTGACCGGTTCGAAGCCCTCGGCGACTGTGCCGTTCACGTCCACGCCCGTACTCCTGTCCGCGCTGCTCGGTACCCCCTCTACCCAAGCAGGACGGTCACGTCGATGTTCCCCCGGGTGGCGTTCGAGTACGGGCACACCTGGTGGGCGGCGTCCACCAGCTTGGTCGCGACGTCCGGGTCGAGCACGGGGAGCGAGACGCTGAGGGCGACCGCCAGTCCGTAGCCGTGCTGCGCGTTGGGGCCGATGCCGACCTTCGCGGCGACCGTGGAGCCGGTCAGGTCGAAGCCGGCGCGGCGGCCCACCAGGACCAGCGCGTTGTGGAAGCAGGAGCTGAAGCCCGCCGCGAACAGCTGCTCCGGGTTTGTGCCGTTGCCGTCGCCGCCCAGCGCCGGAGGCATCGCGACCTTCAGCTCGATCTGGCCGTCCTGGCTGGTGACATAGCCGTCCCGGCCGCCGTGCGCGGTGGCCTCGGCGACATACATGATCTTCGTCGGACGGGTGTCGACGGCGGCGACGGAGGTGTCGACGGTGCTGTCGACGGCGGTGGTGTCACTCATGGCTGGCCCCCCAGAACAAGTGCGCGCAAGTACATCGTGCACAAGGTACCGGTCAGTAGGTGAGCCTTGACCTACCGGGGGTGGCAACCGTGGGTAACGCGAGGTCAGTGGAGGCGCTCGACCGCCTCGTGCGCCCTTTCCGCGAGCTGCCACAACTCCTCGCGCAACCTCACGGCCTCCGCAGTGGCGAGCCCTGTCGCGGTCAGGAGCGCGCCGGGGACACGCGCCGCGCGCTCCCTGAGTTCCTCTCCGCGCCCCGTGCAGGCGACCAGCACCGAGCGCTCGTCGTGGGCCGCGCGCTCCCGGCGCACCACCCCCGCGCTCTCCAGCCGCTTGAGCAACGGCGACACCGTGCCGTAGTCGAGCCGCAGCGCCTCCGCGAGCTCCTTCACCGTCGTCTCACCGCGCTCCCAGAGGACGAGCAGGACGAGGTACTGCGGGTAGGTGAGGCCGAGCTCGTCCAGCACCGGACGGTAGGCGGCCGTCACGGCGCGCTGGGCGGCGTACAGCGCGAAGCACAGCTGGTCGTCCAGCAGCAGCGACCCGGCGTCCTCGTCGTGGTTCGTCACGCGCCCATTGTCACGGACGCCCGGCCGCGCCAGAGACCGAACGCGGATCGAAGCCGTAGGGCAGCTCCAGACGGTGGGCGCGCATCAGGTCGTCGTCGGAGAGGAGTTCGGCCGTCCTGCCGTCGGCGGCGATGACGCCCTCGCTGAGGACGAGGGCGCGGGGGCAGAGCTCCAGGGCGTACGGGAGGTCGTGCGTGACCATGAGGACCGTGACGTCCAGGGAGCGCAGGATGTCGGCGAGTTCGCGGCGGGAGGCGGGGTCGAGGTTGGAGGACGGCTCGTCCAGGACGAGGATCTCCGGCTCCATGGCGAGCACCGTCGCGACCGCCACCCGGCGCCGCTGTCCGAAGGAGAGGTGGTGCGGCGGGCGGTCCCTGAACTCCGCCATGCCGACCTGCGCCAGCGCACGATCGACCCGCGCCTCCAGTTCCGCGCCCTTCACGCCCGCCGCGGCCGGACCGAACGCCACGTCCTCGCGGACCGTCGGCATGAACAGCTGGTCGTCCGGGTCCTGGAAGACGATCCCGACCCGGCGCCGGATCTCGGCCATGTGCCGCTTGCCGACGGGCAGCCCGGCGACCGTCACCGTGCCCGTGCCGCCGGACAGGATGCCGTTGAGGTGGAGCACGAGGGTCGTCTTGCCGGCGCCGTTCGGGCCGAGCAGCGCGACGCGTTCGCCGCGCGCGACACAGAAGTCCACGCCGAACAGCGCCTGATGGCCGTCGGGGTAGGCGTAGGCGAGGCCGGAGACCTCCAGAGATGCGGTCACAGCGTCCATCCCAGCAGACATACGACAAGGGCGGCGAACGGGAGCGCGAACGCGTACGTCCACTGCGCCCGGGAGGCGGTCACCTCGTCGATGACCGGCATGGAACCGGCGTACCCACGGCTCACCATGGCGAGGTGGACGCGCTCACCGCGTTCGTAGGAGCGGATGAAGAGGGCGCCCGCCGATTTCGCGAGGACGCCCCAGTGGCGCACGCCGGACGCCTCGAACCCCCGTGACTCCCGCGCGATCCGCATCCGCCGCATCTCGTCCGTGATGACATCGCCGTACCGGATCATGAAGGACGCGATCTGGACGAGCAGCGGCGGCAGCCTCAACCGCTGGAGGCCCAGCAGCAGTTCACGCAGTTCGGTGGTGGAGGCGAGCAGCACCGAGGCGGCGACGCCCAGGGTGCCCTTGGCGAGCACGTTCCAGGCGCCCCACAGCCCGCTCACGCTGAGGGACATCCCCAGCACCTCGACCCGCCCGCCCTCCGCCACGAACGGCAGCAGCACCGCGAACGCGACGAACGGCACCTCGATCAGCAGCCGCTTGAGGACGAACCCGGCCGGCACGCGCGCGACGTACGCGACGACACCCAGCAGCACGGCGTACAGCGCGAAGGCCCACATCGCCTCCCGCGGTGTCGAGACGACGACCACCACGAAGGCGAACACCGCCGCGAGCTTGGTGTGCGGCGGCAGGCCGTGCACGGGCGAGTGCCCGTGCCGGTAGAGCCTGTGCGCTCCCCCACTACTGAACGTGTGGGAGGTGCCCCCACCCGCACCCATGTCAGGCGACCGTGGTGCTCACCGGGGAGACGTCCTGCGTACGGCGCCGGCGCACCGCCCAGAACACCCCGGTGCCCGCGACGACGGTCACGCCGACGCCGATGACGCCCGCCAGCCCCCCGGACAGCCGGGCGTTCTCGACGTCCTTCACGCCGTAGTCGGCGAGCGGCGAGTCCGCGGCGGCGTGGTCCTCCACCTTCGCGTCGATGCCCTTGTCCGCGGCGACCTTCTCCAGGCCGTCGGGGTTGGCGGACGCGTAGAAGCTGACCACGCCCGCGAGGACGAGGGAGGTGGCGAGGCCGGCCAGCCACACCTTGCGGTGCGAGGAGCGGGCGGCGGCCGGGACGGGGGCGGCCGCTACGGCTGGTACATCGACGAGTTCGCCGTTCACCCGCAGCTTGAGCTGCTGCTGGAGCCCGCGCGCCCCGTACACGAGGTCGGGGCGTACGGCGATGACGGCACCGACGGTCAGCGCGGTGATCGCGGCCTCGCCGATGCCGATCAGCACATGCACGCCGACCATGGCGGTCGCGACCTTGCCGATGGCGACGTCGGTGGTGCCGCCGATCCAGTAGATGAGGGTGAAGGCGAGGGCCGCGGCCGGCACGGAGAGCACGGCGGCCGCGAAGGAGGCGGCGGTGACGGACCGGCGGGTGCGCGGCAGCACCTTCACCAGGCCGCGGAAGACGGCGTACGCCACGACCGTCGTCACACAGCCCATGACGGTGATGTTCACGCCGAGCGCGGTCAGACCGCCGTCCGCGAAGAGGATGCCCTGCATGAGCAGGACGACGGAGACACAGAGGACCCCTGTGTAGGGGCCGACGAGTATCGCCGCCAGCGCACCTCCCAGGAGATGGCCGCTCGTCCCCGCGGCGACGGGGAAGTTCAGCATCTGTACGGCGAAGATGAACGCCGCGACCAGCCCCGCCAGCGGCGCGGTGCGCTCGTCGAGCTCGCGGCGGGCGCCGCGCAGGGACACCGCGACGGCCGCCGCGGCGACTGCTCCGGCGGCGGCGGATGTGGGGGCGTCGATGAATCCGTCAGGCACATGCACGCATCGATGATGTGGCTTAATGCGAACCTTTTGCAAGAGAGAGGTGCTGTGAACTGCGATGCGCAGGCTGTGCGGGCCCAGGAGCGGAATCCCGGAAATGTGCGACGCTGGGAGGAGAGTGGATGCACAGCTTCCGCACAGGTAACGCAGCGTGAGAGGGCCGTCACGATGTCCGTAGTCGAACAGTACGCACGAGCCCACATCGTCTCGGACGCGGACATCGCGGAGGACGAGGCGATCCCCGTACTCCTGCGCTACGACCCCGACACCGACCCGCGCGCCGTCCGCGTCGGACTTCCCGGCCCGCACGAGTGGACCTTCCAGCGCGAGCTGCTGGAGCGGGGACTGCGGGCGCCGGTGGAGGCCGGGGACGTCCGGGTGTGGCCGTGCGGCCGGGTACAGGCCGTGGTGGAGTTCCACTCCGCCAAGGGCGTGTCCGTGGTGCAGTTCGAGTCGAAGGCCCTGCTCAGGTTCCTGCGCCGGACGTACACCGCCACTCCCGTACGGGGTTAGCCGCCCAGCTTCAGCAGCGCCGCCACGATCGGTCCCGCGGTGTCGCCGCCGTGCCCGCCCGCCTGCACCACACCGGCGGCCGCCAGGTCGCCCCGGTACGCGGTGAACCAGCCGTTGGGCTTCTTCTGCCCGTCGACCTCGGCCGAGCCGGTCTTCGCGCCGACGGTGCCGTAGACACCCTGCATCGCCTCGGCCGCCGTGCCGTAGGCCGCCGTGTAGGACATGAGCTCCCGCAGCTGGGAGAGCGTGCCCGACGACATCGTGCGCGAGGCCTTGGCCAGCGTCCGCCCGTCCACGTCCGGTGAGACCAGGTACGGCTGCCTGAAGACACCCGACTCGACGGTCGCCGACACCGACGCCATGTTCAGCGGGTTCATCCGCACCCCGCCCTGGCCGATCAGCGAGGCCGCCATCTGCGCCTGCGACTGCACCGGCACCGAGCCGTCGAAGGTGGGCACACCGACCGCCCAGTTGTTCATGGACAGACCGAAGACCTGCTGGGCCTGCTTGGTCAGCGAGTCGTCGTCCAGCTCGGGCGCCTGGCTGATGAAGGCGGTGTTGCAGGAGCGGGCGAAGCTCGCCTTGAAGGTGCCGCCCTTGATCTGGAACTTGTCGTCGTTCTGGAACTTCCAGCCGCCGTACGTGAAGTACTTCGGGCACGGGTGCGCCTTGTCCGCCGACGCGAGGTCCTTCTCGATCAGCAGCGACGAGGTGACGACCTTCATCGTGGAACCCGGGGCCAGCGAGCCCTGGAACGCGACGTTGAAGCCGTGGGAGGCGTTCGCGGCGGCCAGGATCTCCCCGGTCGACGGCCGCAGCACCACCACGGACGACTTCGCCTTCTTGGCGACCTGGGCCTCGGCCGCCGCCTGCATGGCCGGGCTGAGCGTCGTCCTGACGGTGCCCGGCGTGCCCTTGCTCAGCGTCAGCAGCGTCTTGTCGGACAGCTTGTCCTTCTTGGACTCCTTGCCGCGCACGACCTGGAGTTCGACGCCCGCCTTGCCGCCGGCCTTCTTGCCGTACTTCTCCCGCAGCCCGTCCAGGACGGAACCCAGCGACGGGTACTTCTTCTCGGTGATCTCCCCGCCGTCCCGGTCGAGCGCCTTGATCGGCGGCGTCCCGGACTCGCCGGTGACCAGGGTGTCGCCGTCCTCCAGGTCGGGGTGGACGACCGAGGAGTGCCACTCGACCCGGGGCTTCCCGGTCCCGGTGTCGCGTACGACGGTCAGCGAACTGTCGTACGTCAGCGGCTTGCCGGTGCCCTTGTACGACACCGTCGCCTTCACCGTGAAGGGGACCTTGTCGCCGGTGCGGGCACCGGGGGTGAGGGTGACGCCCTTGAGGTGGGCGTCCTTGGTGTAGCCGGTGAGCAGCTTCACGGCCGCATCGGTGTCGTCGGTGACGGCCGCGGCCTGGGTGACCTTGCCCGACTGCCAGGACGTGAGGAAGGTCCGCGCCGCGGAGTTGACCTCTTTCGCGGACAGCGGGCCGGTCTTGACCTTCGGCTTCTGGTCGGCGACGGCGGCCGTCCGGTCCTCGGCCGCCGCCCCGCCGCCGTACAGCGCGTACCCGGCGAAGCCCGCGCCGCCGACGACCACGGCGACCATCCCGCCGATCACGGCGGGGCGATTCGTCTTCCGTCGCTCGGCGACGCGCCTTCTCTTGCCCACAGCCCTCTGTCCTCCGCGCTTCCCAGGGTCCCCGTTGCCCTCGTCCCTCACTCAACGACGGCGACCACCCTAGAGTCCCGTCCTGTGCGGGTGAGTTCAGCCACCCGCCGCCAGTACGGCCTTCACGATCGGTCCGGCCGCGTCGACGCCGTGGCCGCCGTTCTCGCTCATGGCCGCCGCCGCCACATCATCGCGGAACCCGGTGAACCAGCTGTTGGAGGTCTCCACTCCGTCCACCTCGGCGGACCCGGTCTTCGCCCCGATGTCCCCGCCGAGCCCCCGCATGACCGGTGCCGCGGTGCCCTGGGTGGCCGTCAGCCGCATCATCTGCTTCAGCTGGGACGCCGTGGCGTAGGGCAGCCCCTTGGCGGTCGCCAGCTTCCGGCCGTCCAGCTTCGGCGAGACCAGATAGGGCTGGCGGAAGTCGCCGGTGATGGCGGTGGCCGTCACGGACGCCATGTTCAGCGGGTTCATGGTGACCTTGCCCTGGCCGATGGCATTGGCCGCGCGGTCCGGGCCGCTCTCCGCGGGGACGCTGCCGTCGACCGAGGTGATGCCGGTCTTCCAGTTGTCCCGGCCGAGCCCGAAGCGGGTCTGCGCCTCCGTGGTCAGCGACTCGTCCGTGAGCGGCTTCTCGTCGATCAGCTTGATGAAGGCCGTGTTGCAGGACCGCATGAAGCTGTTGGTGAGCGTGGCGCCCTCGTTGGGTGCCATGTTCTTGAGGTTGCGGAAGGTCTGCCCCTGCCACACCGCGTCGTCCGGGCACGGCGCCGGGCCGTTCATCGAGGTCACGCCGTTGTCGATGAGCATCGCCGAGGTGACGATCTTCATCGTGGAGCCGGGCGGTGCCGCGCCCTCGAAGGCCGCGTTCCAGCCGTCCTTACGGTTGTTGGCGACCGCCAGCACCTCGCCGGTGGTCGGTCTGACGGCCACCACGGACGACTCGGCGTACTTCTTCACCGCCGTCTCGGCCGCCGCCTGCGCGCTCGCGCTGATCGTCGTCTCCAGCTTGCCCGCCTCGCCCTCGGACAGGGTCAGCAGCGGGGTGTCGGGGGAGCCGTCGCCGTTGTGCCGGACGAACAGCTCGACCCCCGGGGTGCCGCCCGCCTTCTCGCCGTACTTGGCGCGCAGCGCGTCCAGGATCGGGCCCAGCGAGGGGTACTTGTCCTTCGTCAGCACCTTGCCGTCGCGGTCGACCGCCTCGATGGGCGGGGTCGCCGACTGGCTGGTGACGAGGGTGTCCTCAGCCGTCCTCAGCTCGGGATGGATCACGGACGGCTTCCAGTCGACCAGCGCCTTGCCCGTGGTGAGGCCGCGCACGACGGTCAGACTGCTCTTGTACGTCAGCGGCTTGGAGTCGCCCTGGTACGACACCTTCGCCTTCACGGTGAAGGGCACGGTCGTCTTCCGCGCGGCTCCGGGTGTGATCCTGATGTCCGTGATGTGCGCGTCGCCGGTGTAGGCGTCCAGCAGGGTCCGGGCCGCGGCGTTGTTGTTCGTGTACTCCGCCGCGGAGGCCGAAGCCCCCTCCTCCCAGGCCGCGAAGAACTTCTCCGAGGTCTCCTTCACCTCGTCACCGCTCGGCGGCCCCGACTTCACCTCGGATCCGCCGGATCCCCCGTCGTCGTTCAGTGCGGACACGATATTGAACGCGCCGTATCCGGCACCGCCCACCATCACGGCGAACACGCTGCCGATGACGGCGGCTTTGACCCCCTTGCCCATGGAACTGAACCCCTCCCCGTTATCAGTCCTCGCACTGTAAGTGGCGTGAGAGAAAACTGTGAGAGGTGTTTCCTTTTGTTGGCCGAAGAGAGATCAGCCCATGGGGCTACACCCAGGTGTCCAGCCACATCCGTGAACGCCAGTCGTCGATCGGGATGGCGGTCCCGGTGTACAGGGGCCAGAAGTAGATGAAGTTCCAGGCGATCAGCAGCACCAGCACACCCGCCCCCGTGGCGCCCGCCACACGTCGGGTGTCGCTGGAGCCGGGCGGGCCGATGATCGCGCCGAGCATCATCGCGACGGCCAGGCACAGGAAGGGCAGGAAGACGACGGCGTAGAAGAAGAAGATCGTGCGTTCCTGGTACATGAACCAGGGGAGGTAGCCGGCGGCGATGCCGCAGGCGATCGCGCCCGCGCGCCAGTCGCGGCGGAAGAGCCAGCGCCACAGGACGTAGGCGATCGCGAAGGCGGCCGCCCACCACAGCAGCGGGGTGCCGATGGCGAGGACCTCGCGGGCGCACTTCTCGCCGGCGTCGACGGGGCAGCCGTCGTTGCCGGGCGCGGGGGACTCGTAGAAGAACGAGACCGGGCGGCCGTCGACGATCCAGCTCCACGGGTTGGACTGGTAGGTGTGCGGGGAGTGCAGGCCGACGTGGAACTCGTAGACCTGGTGCTCGTAGTGCCACAGGCTGCGCCACCAGTCGGGGAACAGCCAGGACCAGTCGCTGTTCCTGCCGTCCGTCGCGGCCCAGTTGCGGTAGTAGCCGCCGGTGCCGTCCGCGGGGGAGAGGATCCAGCCGATCCAGGAGACGAGGTAGGTGACGATCGCCACCGGCACGGTCGCCAGGAAGGTCAGGCCCAGGTCGCGCTTGAGGACCGCCGCGTACGCGTGCCGGGCGCCCGCGACCTTGCGCGAGCCGACGTCCCACAGGAGCGCCATCACACAGAACGCGGCCAGGATGTACAGGCCGTTCCACTTGGTGCCGATGGCCAGGCCCAGCATCAGGCCGGCCAGCCAGCGCCAGGGGCGCCATCCGAAGCGGGTCGTCTCCGCGATGTGCGCGTCGGGGCGGGCCCGGCCGTCCGCGTCCAGTGGCAGCGCGGCCGCGAGTTTCTCCCGGGCCCTGTCCCGGTCGACGACCAGGCAGCCGAACGCGGCCAGCACGAAGAACATCAGCACACCGTCGAGCAGCGAGGTGCGGGCCATCACGAAGGCCAGCCCGTCCACCGCCATCAACGCGCCGGCCAGACAGCCCAGGAACGTCGAGCGGAAGATCCGGCGGCCGATCCGGCACAGCATCAGCACCGAGAGGGTGCCGAGCAGGGCCGTCATGAACCGCCAGCCGAAGGGGTTGAAGCCCCACATCAGCTCGCCGAGCCCGATGACGTACTTGCCGACCGGCGGATGCACGACGTACGACGGGTCCGTCGGGATCGACACCTTGCCGCCGACGTCCAGGATCAGGTCGTTGGCGTTCTTGTCCCAGTTGACCTCGAAGCCGCGGTGGACGAGCGCCCAGGCGTCCTTGGCGTAGTACGTCTCATCGAATATCACCGCCTTCGGGCCGCCCAGGTTCCAGAACCGGATGACGCCCGCGAACAGCGTGACCAGCAGCGGACCGCCCCAGCCGGACCAGCGCACGATCCGGTCCACCAGCGCCTTCGGCAGCCCGAGCGCCGCCCACATCCGCGGGTTGGGCCGCGTGTACGGCGGTACGAGCCGGTCGCGGACGTCGCTTCCGGGCCCCGCCGTGTAGCCGAAACGGCGCAGCCGCTGCTGCCACGACGGCCGCTGGTCTTGCGGTGCCTGGGCCTGCCGGGTGTCCGTGGAGTCCATGGACGACGCTGTACTGGTCACCGCGCCATCGTAGGGAACACGGCTGTGGGAGTCCCGTGGAAGGGTGCTGCGAGGATGGAAACGTGACAGGAACCCTTGTTTTGGCAGGCACCCCCATCGGCGACACCGCGGACGCCCCGCCCCGGCTCGCCGCGGAACTGGCCGCGGCGGACGTGGTCGCCGCCGAGGACACCCGGCGGCTGCGGCGCCTCACCCAGGCGCTCGGGGTGACGCCCAAGGGGCGCGTCGTGTCGTACTTCGAGGGCAACGAGGCCGCCCGTACGCCGGAGCTGGTCGAGGAACTCGTCGGCGGCGCGCGCGTGCTGCTCGTCACGGACGCCGGGATGCCGTCCGTGTCCGACCCCGGCTACCGGCTCGTCGCCGCCGCCGTCGAGAAGGACATCCGGGTCACCGCCGTGCCCGGCCCCTCCGCCGTCCTCACCGCGCTCGCGCTGTCCGGGCTGCCCGTCGACCGGTTCTGCTTCGAGGGGTTCCTGCCGCGCAAGGCGGGCGAACGGCTGACCCGGCTGCGGGAGGTCGCCGCCGAGCGGCGCACCCTCGTGTACTTCGAGGCCCCGCACCGGCTCGACGACACCCTCGCCGCGATGGCCGAGGTGTTCGGCGCGGAGCGGCGGGCGGCCGTCTGCCGTGAGCTGACCAAGACGTACGAGGAGGTCAAGCGCGGTCCGCTGGGGGAGCTGGCCGCGTGGGCCGCCGAGGGCGTACGGGGCGAGATCACCGTCGTCGTCGAGGGGGCGCCCGAGAAGGGACCCGAGGAGCTCGACGCCGCCGAGCTGGTGCGCAGGGTGCGGGTGCGCGAGGAGGCGGGCGAGCGGCGCAAGGAGGCGATCGCGGCGGTCGCGGCGGAGGCGGGACTGCCGAAACGGGAGGTGTTCGACGCGGTGGTGGCCGCGAAGAACGCGGCCTCCTGAAGGGGGCGCGTGACCTGGCGCACACCCGCTCTGAGCAGGGCGCATGTCGTTTGAGCGTGCGCCCCACGGGCAGGCAAAGGACGACGGCCCAAGGCAAAGCGCAGCCCCCGCCGCACGGGCCGTTTCGGCAAGGAACGTCCAAGACGGTTCCAACACTCGACAGGGCTGATGCATTCGCTCCGGCGGAAGCGTCCACTGGTTGAAGGGACGCACCCGTCCCGGTGTCCAGCGGACCAGAGGAGCTGGCATGAGCGAGATCGCAGGGCAGACCGCCGCACTGCGCAGCGGCGCCACCGCCGTCGTCCACGAGTCGTATTCCTTCGCCTGCATGCGCTGCGGGCACGGCTGGGAGCAGTCGTACGAGATCGAGCACCACACCGGTGCCGACGGCCACGACTTCGTCATCTACGTCGCCGACGGCCAGGTCGTGCCGTCGCCGCTGAGCCGGCCCACGTGCCACAACTGCGACGGGCACGTCGTGCGGATCATGCGCCCCGGACAGGTGTCCTCGGTGCTCGACGCCGTGCACCGCCAGCAGCGCCGCGCTCCGCGGAGCGGGTCGTCCGAGGCGCCCGAGGTGCCCGCGCAGGCCAAGGAACGCCACCACTGGCAGCTGTCCGATCTCCTGCACCCGTTCCACCACCGCAAGGCGAGCTGAAGCCCCGCCTCCCCTCGGGGAAGGGGCATGCCCCTTTCGTAGGATCGGGGCATGCCCTCCTCAAGCTCCAGCGCAGGCGAGAAGACCGCGAAAAACGCAGCGCCGCCGCTCCCGGAACCCCTCCGGGTGCCCGTCGCCGACTCCCACACCCACCTCGACATGCAGGCCGGGACGGTGGAGGAGGGCCTCGCGAAGGCCGCGTCGGTGGGCGTGACGACGGTCGTGCAGGTCGGCTGCGACGTGCGGGGCTCGCGGTGGGCCGCGGAGACGGCGGCACTGTACGACGCCGTCCACGCGACCGTCGCCCTGCACCCCAACGAGGCGCCGCGCATCGTCCACGGGGACCCCGACGGCTGGTCCCGGCAGGGCGCACGGCAACCCGGGGGCGCTCAGGCGCTGGACGAGGCGCTCGCGGAGATCGAGCGCCTGGCCGCACTCCCGCAGGTCAAGGGCGTCGGCGAGACCGGCCTCGACCACTTCCGCACCGGCCCCGAGGGCAAGGAGGCGCAGGAGAGCTCCTTCCGCGCCCACATCGAGATCGCCAAGCGGCACGGCAAGGCCCTCGTCATCCACGACCGCGACGCCCACGCCGACGTCCTGCGCGTCCTCAAGGAGGAGGGCGCCCCCGAGCGCACCGTCTTCCACTGCTACTCCGGCGACGCCGAGATGGCGGAGATCTGCGCCCGCGCCGGATACTTCATGTCCTTCGCCGGCAACGTCACCTTCAAGAACGCCCAGAACCTGCGGGACGCCGTCGCGGTGGCCCCGCTGGAGCTGCTCCTCGTGGAGACCGACGCGCCCTTCTTGACGCCCGCGCCGTACCGCGGACGGCCCAACGCGCCCTATCTCATTCCGGTCACGGTGCGCGCGATGGCCGCCGTACGCGGGATCGACGAGGACGCGTTGGCTACGGCACTCGCCTCGAACACCGCTCGGGCGTTCGGTTACTGACCCGACCGGCCGTCACTGCCGGTAGCTGCGTCGCTTTGGAGAGTGACGGCCGCTCCGCTAGGTTCTGGGTCTCTCTGGACCCTGGAGCGTGTCGGCGTGAGCAACTCCCAGTACCAGACGTACGAGACGTACGGCCCGAACGACCCGTACGGCGCGGTGTACGACCCGCACGAGGCGGAGACGGTGGCGTACGGCGTCCAGGTAGCGCCGACGCTGCCGACCCCGCCGATGCCCATGCCGTACGAGGACACGTACCGGCCCGCCTACGACCTGCCCGAGGCGCCCGCGCCCGCTCCTTCCGCCGGAGCGAGCCCCAGGGCCGCACGCCGGCGGAAGGGGCGCGGAACCGAGCGCGCGGACAGCGCCATGCGCCGGCTGCTGCCGCAGGCGCTGGTCGTCGCGTTCCTCGCCGGCGGCACCACCGCGTTCGTCGCCAAGGACAAGGCGATCGAGCTGACCGTCGACGGCAAGCCGCGCACGCTGCACACCTTCGCCGACGACGTGACCGAGCTGCTCGCCGACGAGGGCGTCGACGTGGGGGCGCACGACGTGATCGCGCCCGCCCCCGGGACGGCGCTCTCCAGCGGCGACGAGATCGCGGTGCACTACGGGCGCCCCGTACGGCTCACGCTCGACGGGGAGCGGCGCCAGGTGTGGACGACGGCGCGCACGGTCGACGGGGCGCTCAAGCAGCTGGGGGTGCGCGCGGAGGGCGCGTATGTGTCGACCTCGCGCTCCCGGCCGATCGGGCGCGAGGGGCTCACGCTGGACGTGCGCACCGAGCGCGCGGTCACGGTCATGGCGGACGGCCGCTCACGCGTCGTGCGCACGAACGCGGCGACCGTGGGGGAGGTCGTCGAGGAGGCCGGCGTCACGCTGCGCGGGCAGGACACCACATCGGTCGCGCCGGGGAGCTTTCCGCGCGACGGGCAGACCGTCACCGTGCTGCGGATCACCGGGACCAAGGAGGTCCGCGACGAGGCGATCCCCTTCCGGGTGGAGCGCACCGAGGACCCCTCGCTGTTCAAGGGCACGGAGGTCGTCGAGCAGGCGGGGCAGGCGGGGCTGCGCCGGATCACGTACTCCCTGCGGATCGTCAACGGCGTCCGGCAGAAGCCGCGGCGGATCGGGTCCGAGGTGGTGCGCGAGGCGCGGACACAGGTGGTGAAGGTGGGGACCAAGGCGTTGCCGATGTCCGTGCAGGGCGCGGACGGGCTGGACTGGCAGCGGCTGGCGGCGTGCGAGTCGGGGGGCCGGCCCGACGCGGTGGACCCGTCGGGGACGTACGGCGGGCTGTACCAGTTCGACACCCGGACCTGGCAGGGGCTGGGCGGGAGCGGACGGCCGCAGGACGCACCGGCGGCGGAGCAGACGTTCCGGGCGAAGAAGCTGTACGTGCAGCGGGGGGCCAGCCCCTGGCCGCACTGCGGGAGGCGGTTGCACGGGTGAGGGTGCCTCCGTGCGCCCCGTACCCTTGTGGCCGTGAGCAGCAGCCCCGCCCCCGACGCCCTTCTCGGCCCCGCCGACGTCCGTGAGCTCGCGGAAGTCCTCGGTGTACGGCCGACCAAGCAGCGCGGGCAGAACTTCGTGATCGACGCGAACACGGTCCGCCGTATCGTCCGCACCGCAGACGTCCGGCCGGACGACGTCGTCGTCGAGGTCGGTCCGGGGCTCGGGTCCCTCACCCTTGCGCTGCTCGAAGCCGCGGACCGGGTGACCGCGGTCGAGATCGACGACGTGCTCGCCGGCGCGCTGCCCGCCACCATCGCGGCGCGGATGCCCACCCGGGCCGACCGGTTCGCGCTGGTGCACTCCGACGCGATGCAGGTCGCCGAGTTGCCGGGCCCGGCGCCCACCGCACTCGTGGCGAACCTGCCGTACAACGTCGCCGTACCCGTCCTCCTGCACATGCTGGAGACCTTCCCGAGCATCGAGCGGACCCTCGTCATGGTGCAGGCGGAGGTCGCGGACCGGCTCGCCGCGGGGCCCGGCTCCCGGGTGTACGGCGTGCCGTCGGTGAAGGCCAACTGGTACGCCGAGGTCAAGCGGGCCGGGTCCATCGGCCGCAATGTCTTCTGGCCCGCGCCCAACGTCGACAGCGGTCTCGTGTCGCTCGTCAAGCGCGCCGAGCCGATCAGGACCACCGCTTCCCGGCGCGAGGTCTTCGCCGTCGTCGACGCGGCCTTCGCGCAGCGGCGCAAGACCCTGCGGGCCGCCCTCGCGGGCTGGGCCGGTTCCGCGGCCGCCGCCGAGCTCGCGCTCGTCGCCGCCGGGGTCTCGCCGCAGGCGCGGGGGGAGTCCCTCACCGTCGAGGAGTTCGCCCGTATCGCCGAGAACCGCGTCGAGGACGCCCCCGTCTAGAACGACCCCGTCTGGACCGCCCCGCCGAGAACCCCGCGTCGAGTACGACACCGAGGAGCCGAGCCGCCCGTGAGCGTCACCGTCCGTGTCCCCGCCAAGGTCAACGTCCAGCTCGCGGTCGGCGCGGCCCGCCCCGACGGCTTCCACGACCTGGCCAACGTCTTCCTGGCGGTCGGCCTGTACGACGAGGTGACGGTCACCCCGGCCGACGAGCTGCGCGTCACCTGCGCGGGGCCGGACGCGGGGCAGGTGCCTCTCGACCGTACGAATCTCGCGGCGCGCGCGGCGCTGGCCCTCGCCGAGCGGCACGGTGTCGAACCCGCCGTGCACCTCCACATCGCCAAGGACATCCCCGTCGCCGGCGGTATGGCCGGCGGCAGTGCGGACGGTGCCGCGGCGCTGCTCGCCTGCGACACCCTGTGGGGCACGAACGCCTCCCGCGCGGAACTGCTGGAGATCTGCGCCGAGTTGGGCAGCGATGTGCCGTTCAGCCTGGTGGGCGGTGCCGCGCTCGGGACCGGGCGGGGGGAGCGGCTGCGGGTGCTGGACGTCGGCGGGACCTTCCACTGGGTCTTCGCGATGGCGGAGCGCGGGCTGTCCACCCCGGCCGTCTTCCGGGAGTTCGACCGGCTGGCCGAGGGGCTCGACGTCCCCGAGCCCGTCGCCTCCCAGGAGTTGATCGACGCGCTGGCGAAGGGCGACCCCGGCGCGCTCGCCGCGGCCGTCTCCAACGACCTTCAGCCCGCCGCCCTTTCGCTCTTCCCGGAGCTCGCCGACACCCTCGCGGCCGGCCGCGCCGCCGGTGCGCTCGCCGCGCTGGTGTCGGGGTCGGGTCCGACGACGGCGTTCCTGGCGCGCGATCCGGAGTCCGCGGTGAAGGTGGCCGAGGCGCTGACGCGGTCCGGTACGTGCCGGACCGTGCGGACCGCGTCGGGGCCCGCGCCGGGTGCCACCGTGGTGGCTGGATCCTGACGTTCTCCCGACAATTTCCCGATCTTCCCCAAACCCTTCACCAGGCAAGGGTTGACTGCATATTTATGCAGGTCAGGTGTTACCTACGCCACAGTAGTTCAATGTTCACCATTGGCCCCCAGGGTCCTTTTCGCCTCCATCTGTGCCATGGGTGAGGCTGCCATGATCAGCCAACCCCGGTCCTCTGTTACCGGTGGTACTTCCGTGTGCGCGGCGACCCCCCGCCCGTGCCACGTGCGAGAGGAACTCCCCCCATGGGTCACATGGATCACTTCAGTGCCGGCTGGGTCACCCCCGTCCTTTCCTACGTCATGGCGTGCGTCGGCTCGGCGCTGGGACTGCGCTGCACCCTCAGGGCACTCGAATCGGACGGCGCCTCGAAACGGAACTGGCTGCTGCTCGCCTCCGTCGCCATCGGCTCAGGCATCTGGACCATGCACTTCATCGCCATGCTGGGCTTCAGCGTCGAGGGCACACCCATCCGCTACGACGTCCCGCTCACCGTGCTCAGCCTGCTGATGTCCGTCGGCGTGGTCGCGGCCGGCGTCTTCACCGCCGGATACGGCAAGTCCCGGGTGACCTCGGTCGTCTTCGGCGGCCTGGGCACCGGCGTCGGCGTCGCCGCCATGCACTACACCGGCATGGCCGCGCTCAATCTGCACGGCCAGGTCGACTACGACCCCGCGCTCGTCATCGCCTCTGTCGCGATCGCCGTCTTCGCCGCCACCGCCGCGTTGACGCTGACGCTGGTCGTGCGGGGTGGGGTGCTCGCGGTGCTCGCCGCGCTGGTGATGGGGCTCGCGGTGAGCAGCATGCACTACACCGCGATGTACGCGGTCGAGATCTCGTTGACGCCCAGCAGCGCGAGCCTGCCGGGGGCTACGCCGACGGAGTTCATCTTTCCGTTGGCTGTGGTGCTGGGGTCCTTCTTGTTCCTTGCCGCTGCCTATGTCGCTCTGTCGCCCACCGGGAAGCGGCACGAGTCGGCCATCGCCGCGGAGATTCTGCGTGAGGTCGAGCTGGCGACTGCCTGAGAGCGCCATCGGATCTGCCACGCCATGACTGTTGGCGTGTGCGGGTCCGTTGTGGCTGGTCGCGCCCACGCGGCGGAGCCGCATGTCGGCACAGCCCCGCGCCCCTTCAGGGCGCGTCGTACGCACCGAAATCCCCTTTGCGAGGTCCCTCCTATGCGCGTTCTCCGCACCACGACCGGCCGACTTCGGCCCAGATCCGTTCGGGCGAAGATCGTCTCGCTGCTGATGCTGCCCATCGTGTCCCTCATGGCGCTGTGGGGCTTCGCCGCCGTGACGACCGCGTCCAGCATCGGCGACACCGAGCGCGCCAAGGACGTGAACGCCGAACTCCTCACCCCCGTCAGCGGGTTCGTCACCGCGCTTCAGGCCGAGCGCACCGCCGTGCTGCGGCACGAGGACGCGCCGGCCGCGTACGCCTCCGCCCGCAAGGCCACCGACCGGGCCGCGACCGCCCTGCTCGACGGCATCAACGCCTCCAGCTCGGACGCGGCGCTCCTCGACGCGAGCCTGCCGCAGCGCATCGAGACCCTCAAGGGCGAGGCCGACGGGCTCGCCCAGCTCCGCAGCGAGGCGGCCGCGAAGCCCTCGACGGCGTATGCGAAGTACACCGAGGTCATCGAGCACGCCTTCTCGGTCGAGGGCGGTCTCACCGGCGACCAGAGCACCGAAGCCGCCTCCGACGCGCGCGTGGTGCTCGAACTCGCCCGGGCGCGCGAGGCGTTGGCCCGTGAGCAGGCGCTGCTGGGGGCCGCCGAGGCCGCCGGGACGCTGACACGGCAGAGCTACGCGCGGTTCGTCGGCGCGGTCGCCACCCAGCGGCAGCTGCTCCGGCCGGCGGCCGACGACCTCAAGCCCGCGCACCAGGCGGCGTACGAGGAGATCCTGTCCGGCGACGCGTACGCCAAGCTCCAGGCCGTCGAGAACCGGGTGCAGAGCGCCGGTCCCGGTGCCTCGGCCGTGGCGTCGGGGCTGCTGACCGGCTGGGACGCGGCGGCGGCCGGGGTGCTGAAGGACCTGACCGCGGCCGAGAGCGCGGCCGGTACCGGCGCGACCGCCAAGGCCGACCCGTTCGGCTGGGACACCCTCGGCGCCTCCGGAGTCGCCGTGGTCCTTGGCCTCGTGGGCGTGCTGCTGTCGCTGCTCGTGTCCGTCCTCGTCGGACGCGGCCTCATCGTCGAACTGCTCGACCTGCGCAACGACGCCCTGGAGGTGGCGGGGCGCCGGCTGCCCCAGGCCATGCGCAGGCTGCACGCCGGTCAGGGCGTCGACATCGACACCGAGGCCCCCATGCGCCGCCTCGCCGGCGATGAACTCGCCCAGGTGAGCACCGCGTTGACCGCCGTCCAGCGGGCCGCCCTCAAGGCCGCCTCCGAGCGCGCCGAACTCCTCAGCGGCATCTCCGGCGTGTACGTCAGCCTCGCCCGCCGCAGCCAGGTCCTGCTGCACCGCCAGCTCGACCTGCTGGACGACATGGCGCGCCGGCAGCAGGACCCGAACGAACTCCAGGGCCTGTACCGCGTCGACTACCTGGCCACCCGGATGCGCCGGCACTCCGAGTCGCTGCTGATCCTCTCCGGCATCGCACCCGGACGCGGCTGGCGGGACCCGATCCCGCTGGCGGACGTGCTGCGGGCCGCGGTCGCCGAGATCGAGAGCGCGGGCCGGGTGCAGATCTGGGCCGTCCCGAAGGTGTCCGTCGTCGGCGGCTCGGTCGCCGACGTCATCCATCTCCTCGCCGAACTCGTCGAGAACGCCGCCGCGTTCTCGCCGCCCAGCACCAAGGTGCAGCTGCGCGCGGCCCGGCTGCGGGAGGGGTTGCTCATCGAGGTCGAGGACAGCGGCTTCGGCATGAACGAGCAGGCCCTCGCGGACGCCAACAGCAAGATCCAGTCCGAGAAGGTCGACCTCCTCGACGCCAAGCAGATCGGCCTGTTCGTGGTGAACCGGCTGCGCGAGCGCCAGGGCCTGCGGGTGGAGCTGCGCGCCTCGTCCAACGGCGGTGTCACCGCGGCGGTCTTCATCCCCGAGCATCTGACGCGCGACGACATGCCGGTGGGCGAGCAGGTCTTCGGCGGGCGCGGGCTCGCCCCGGCCGCTGCGCTGATCCCGCAGCAGCGGATCACCGGCGCCGGGGCATGACGCGGTCTTTGCCCGATCTCCACACGATCTACTGCGGACGCAGTACGTGGGGGACACCAGGGGCCTCTAGGGTCACTTGATACTTCAAGCGCCACCGGCGCCCCGCGAGGTGTCACCGGCGCCCCGCAAGGTGCCCGCCGGCGCCCCTCAAGTGAACGCATCGGAAGGCACGTCCGTGTCCGAATCCCCCACCCCCACCTCCCACCGCAGGAAGCGGCCCCTGTCACGCCGTGGCGTGATCGGGGCCGCCGGAGCCGTCGCCGCCGGGGCCGCTCTGACCCCGGTGGTCTTCGCGGCGGCCGACTCCGACTCCGGTTCGCAGCCCGAGGCGTCCGGTACGACGCCGGAGAAGTTCCCCACGACCCGCTCCGACGCGGCCACCGGCACCGGCACGGCCACCACCGCCTTCGCCGCCTCCTACGTCGGTGTCCGCTGGGCCGGCGCCCAGGACGGCGCCGCCCTGCGGCTCGCGGACGGCGACTGGCAGACACTGAGCGGCGGCTGCGCGACCGTCGACGACGGCGGTACGGCCCTGGTCGCGGCCGGCTCCACCACCTCGTACGAGGTGAAGGCGGCGGACGGCACGACGGACGTGCGTTCGCTCGCGATCGACACCACCGACGGGCCGAAGCGTGCCTTCAAGGTCCCCTCGGAGCCCACGCGCGTGCGCGGTGTGCGCTACCTCTCGCGGCCCGCGTGGGGCGCGGACGAGGCGAAGCGGTACAAGAACGGCGTGGTCAACTCGCCGGAGAAGTACTACGCGTTGCAGACGATCACCGTCCACCACACGGACACCCCGAACGACGACGCCGATCCCGCCGCGACCGTCCGGGCGATCTACGAGTACCACGCGGTCACCCTCGACTGGGGCGACATCGGCTACCACTTCCTCATCGACGAGGCGGGCACCGTCTACGAGGGCCGCTACTCCGGCGACGACGGCATCCCCGCCTTCGACTCCGACGGCAACCTCGTCACCGCCTTCCACACGGCCGGCTACAACTCGGGCAACCTCGGCATCGCGCTCCTCGGCACCCTCACCGACCAGGGTCCGACGGACGCGGCCAAGGCCTCGCTGGTCCGTCTGATCAAGGTGATCTCCCGATTCAAGGGCCTGGACCCGCAGGCGAAGGTCACCTTCACCAACCCGGTCAACGGGGTGACCAAGGACGTCGAGACGGTCAGCGGCCACCGCGACTGGCTCCAGACGGACTGCCCCGGGCAGACGATGTACGACCTGCTGACCGAGGTGCGGGCGGCAGCCGCCCGGTGAACAGCCGTGCGCCCCGGGCGGTCGTGCTCCCGGGGCGCACACCCGCTTCGAGAACGTCTAGAACGTCAGCTTCCAGCTGTTGATGTAGCCGGTGTCCGCGCTGTACACGTCCTGGACCTTGAGCTGCCAGGTCCCGTTGACGGTCGTCTCGCTGGACGCGTCGACCGTGTACGTGGCGTCGACGTTGTCCGTGGAGTCCGAGGAGCTGCTGCTCTTGAGGCGGTACGTCGAGCCGTCCGGGGCGACCAGGTCGATCACCAGGTCACCGCGGTAGGTGTGGACGATGTTGACGTAGACCGACAGGTCGCTGGGCGCGCTGCCGGTCAGACCGCTGACGGTGATCGGCGAGTAGACGGCCGAGCCGGCGTCCGGGATGGACACGTCGGTCGTCGACTCGAAGGCGGTGCCGGTGTCGCCACCGTCGTCCCCGCCGTCGTCGTCCCCGGCCGGGGTGACCTGGAGCAGCAGGTTGGGGCTGCCGGTGCCCACGCTGGTGAGCGTGGACGCGGACGCCGCCGAGACCAGCGCCGAGGACACCTGGGCGGGCGTGGCGCTCGGGTTCTCGCCCAGGTAGACGGCGGCCGCGCCGGCCACGTGCGGGGACGCCATCGAGGTGCCCGAGAGCGACGCGGTGGCGGAGTTGGACGTGTTGTACGTCGAGGTGATGCTCGATCCCGGCGCGAACAGGTCCAGTACGGAGCCGTAGTTGGAGTAGCTCGCCCGTGCGTCCGCGCTGGTGGAGGCGCCGACCGTGATCGCGGTCGAGACCCGGGCCGGGGAGTTGGAGGACGCGGTGGTGTTGTCGTTGCCCGCCGCGACCGCGTAGGTGATGCCCGCGGCGATGGAGTTGGCGACCGCCGCGTCCAGCACGGAGTCCGCGTCGCCGCCGAGCGACATGTTGGCGACCGCCGGGAACTGGGCGTTCTCGGTCACCCAGTCGATGCCCGCGACCACGCCGTCGGTGGTGCCGGAGCCGTCGTCGTCGAGGACCCGGACGGCGACGATGTCCGCGGCCTTGGCGACACCGTAGGTGCCGCTCGCGACGGTGCCGGCGACATGGGTGCCGTGGCCGTTGCCGTCCTGGGCGGTGGAGTCGTCGTCGACGGCGTCGTAGCCGTAGGAGGCACGGCCGCCGAAGTCGGTGTGGGTGATGCGGACGCCGGTGTCGATGATGTACGCCGTGACGCCGCTGCCCGCGCTGGACGGGTAGGTGTAGGAGGAGTCCAGCGGCAGGTCCGCCTGGTCGATGCGGTCCAGGCCCCAGGTCGGGCTGGTCTGGGTGTCGGTGATGTGGACCGTCTTGTTCTGGGTGACCGAGGCGACGGCCGGGTCGGCGGCGAGCCGCTTGGCCTCGGCCTCCGTCATGTCGGTCGCGTAGCCGTTGAGCGCCTTCTTGTAGGTGCGGGTGACCTCGGCGCCGTAGCGGGTGGCGACCGCCTTGCCCTTGGTGGAGGCGGCCCTCGTGTCCGACTTGAGGGTGACGATGTAGCTGTCCTTGATGGCGCCCCGGGCGTCGGCGCCCAGGATCACGCCCTCGGCGGGGGCGGCGGAGGCGGGAGCGGTGGAGGCGGCGCCGACGGCGAGCAGGGCGGCGGCGGAGACGAGCGCGGCGAGGGCTCCGCGTCTGCGTCGGGGTGTGGGGGACTGCTGCACGAACATGGGGGTGGGACCCCTTCTGGGAAACGTGCGCGGACTGGGCGAGTGGGGGTGGCCGGTGTCCTGTGCGGACACCGTGGCGGTGTTGATGAGGTCACGTCAATTAGGGGAATCCCTACGTCCGGGTAACGGCCGTGGGGAGGGTCGACCGGCGGCCGGACTACCCTGGAGGGTCGAGCATCCCCCTTGTCAGGAGAGAAATGGCCGTCAATCTGGTCAATGTCGAGAACGTCAGCAAGGTGTACGGCACCCGTGCCCTGCTCGACGGCGTCTCGCTCGGCGTCTCCGAGGGCGATCGCATCGGTGTCGTCGGCCGCAACGGCGACGGCAAGACCACCCTGATCCGCATGCTCGCCAAGCAGGAGGAGGCCGACACCGGCCGTGTCACCCACTCCGGCGGGCTGCGCACCGGCGTCCTCACCCAGCACGACTCCCTGGACTCGGCCGCGACCGTCCGGCACGAGGTCATCCGGGACCTGGCCGACCACGAGTGGGCGGGCAACGCCAAGATCCGTGACGTACTGACCGGACTCTTCGGCGGCCTCGACCTGCCCGGCTTCCCGCAGGGCCTGGACACCGTCATCGGCCCGCTCTCCGGCGGTGAGCGCCGCCGCATCGCGCTCGCCAAGCTCCTCATCGAGGAGCAGGACCTGCTCGTCCTCGACGAGCCCACCAACCACCTCGACGTCGAGGGCATCTCCTGGCTCGCCCGGCACCTGCGCGAGCGCCGGTCCGCGCTCGTCTGCGTCACCCACGACCGCTGGTTCCTCGACCAGGTCTGCACCCGCATGTGGGACGTGCAGAAGGGCGATGTGTACGAGTACGAGGGCGGCTACTCCGACTACGTCTTCGCCCGCGCCGAGCGGGAGCGCATCGCCGCCACCGAGGAGACCAAGCGGCAGAACCTGGTCCGCAAGGAGCTCGCCTGGCTGCGCCGCGGCGCCCCGGCCCGTACCTCCAAGCCGCGCTTCCGCGTCGAGGCCGCCAACGAGCTCATCAAGGACGTGCCGCCGCCGCGCGACTCCAGCGAGCTGATGAAGTTCGCGTCCTCGCGGCTCGGCAGGACGGTCTTCGACCTGGAGGACGTGACCGTCCAGGCCGGCCCCAAGGTGCTGCTCAAGCACATCACCTGGCAGCTCGGTCCCGGCGACCGCATCGGCCTGGTCGGTGTCAACGGCGCCGGCAAGACCTCGCTGCTGCGCGCCATGCGCGAGGCCTGGCGGACCGAGGGCGAGACCCAGCCCGTCGGCGGGCGGGTCGCCGTCGGCAAGACGGTCAAGCTGGCCTATCTCTCCCAGGAGGTCGCCGAACTCGACCCGGACCTGCGGGTCCTGGAGGCCGTGCAGCGGGTGCGCGAGCGCGTCGACCTCGGCAAGGGGCGCGAGATGACCGCCGGGCAGCTGTGCGAGACGTTCGGCTTCAACAAGGAGAAGCAGTGGACGCCGGTCGGTGACCTGTCGGGCGGTGAGCGGCGCCGGCTCCAGCTGCTGCGCCTGCTGATGGACGAGCCCAACGTCCTCTTCCTCGACGAGCCCACCAACGACCTCGACATCGAGACCCTGACCCAGCTGGAGGACCTCCTCGACGGCTGGCCCGGCTCGATGATCGTCATCTCCCACGACCGCTTCTTCGTCGAACGCACCACCGACCGGGTCTTCGCCCTCCTCGGCGACGCCACCCTGCGGATGCTGCCGCGCGGGATCGACGAGTACATCGAGCGCCGCCACAAGATGGAGGAGGCCGCGGCCGCCGCCGCACCGGTCGTCCAGAAGACCGCGCCCGACAGGAGCGCCGCCGACCAGCGGGCCGCCAAGAAGGAACTCCAGAAGATCGAGCGGCGGCTCGACAAGATCTCCGAGAACGAGACCAAGCTGCACGCCCAGATCGCCGACAACGCCACGGACTTCGCGAAGGTGGCCGAACTCGACGCCACACTCCGGGATTTGGCCGGGGAGCGCGAGGAGCTGGAGATGCGCTGGCTGGAACTCGCCGAGGACCAGTGAAGGGTGCGTGAAGGCGCATAACGGAGGCGTCACGGGCCGGTTCTCCCTTGGGTACAGGGGGTGATCGGCCCGGGTCGCTGTCGGTCCCGAGTGATAGAAAGAGCCGTCTGAGAGCGACTCTGAGTCCGTTACGTACCTCAGGGCGTGGCTAAAAATCAGTGAACGAGGGGGAACGCGCTGATGACCCAGCCGCCCAACCAGCCGCCCGGCTTCGGCGCACCGCAGGACCCGCCGCCACAAGGCGGTTTCGGCGCGCCGCCGCCCCCCGCGGGCCCGCCGCAGACGCCGCCGCCTCCGCAGGGACCGCCGACGGGCGCGCCCCAGCCGGGTTACGGCTACCCTCAGCAGCCGCCCGCGGGCCCGTACGGCCAGCCTCAGCAACCGGGGCCGTACTCCCAGCCCGCGCAACCGGGCCCCTACAGCCAGCCCGGACCCTACGGTCAGCCCCAGGCCCCCGGCCCCTACGGCC